>JBMYQZ010000119.1:0-10702 GCA_049601855.1 Limisphaerales bacterium
GGGATCATCATTCCACCAACAACTACGGCCTCGTGCCCTACACCGGGCTGCGGCAACCGCTTGTCGAGCCCTTGGGCGAAGCGCGTTCCGTTCAGTTGATCCTGCGCGATCTCGCCCGAAAGATCGGCGGCGGGATGGAGGACTACTTTGATTTCGAATCTGAGGAAGAGTTCTACCGGGAGTGGTACCAGAATCTTCCGATCAGCTGGGAAGAATTCAAACGGCGCGGCATCTGGATGGATGAGACCCGCGAGAAGGACTACGAGCTGTACGAACGTCCTCTCACGGCTGCCGAACTGGTCGGAACGAAGGTTGAAGACGGTTTGCTGAAGAAGGATGGCAAGCCGGTCGGCATCATGCAGGACGGCAAGGCCGTGCGCGGCTTCCCGACCCCGAATCGCTTGATCAACGTCTACGACGAGATCTTCCCGACTGCAGCCAAGGCAGTAGGACTCCCGCTCGACGACGTCAATGCCAGCCCGATCGCGAAGTGGGGTCCCGTGCCTGAGCATGTCGATCTGGCGGACGACCAGTTCATCTTCACGACCTTCAAGTGGAACGTGCATACCCAAGGCCGTTCGGGGCATTGGAAGTACCATGCCGAGATCGTGCACACCAATCCCGTCTTCATGCATCCCGAGACCGGCAAGCAGCTTGGACTTGTGGAAGGCGATCGGGTTCGCCTGAGCGTTTATCGTCCGAAGGGACACACCTATCGGTCCGGAGAAGAAGGCGTGATGGGCCAGTTCGATAACCATGTGCGCTTCCTGAAAGGAATGCATCGTCGGGTCGTCGCCTGTTCCCACCATGTCGGACACTGGGAACACGGCGCGGTGGGACGCGGGGAGAAGAAGAAGAGCCTGCCGTCGGTCGCGAACACAACCGAGGCCAACGATCGGGACTTGCCGAAACGGGTCTGGTGGTCAACCGAGAATGGCGGTATCGGCAACGGCGTTCACATCAACGACGCCCTCCCGATCAATCCCTGCCCGCTCGTCGGCGGGCAGAACTGGTACGACAACGTTTGTCGGGTCGAGAGAATCTCTTAAGACCGGGGAGATCGCGCTGGCCACCGGGCGGGAGGATTCGGGCAGAGTCCGGTGAAGGAATTCATCTGCTCCATGGCCGTTCTCGCCGTCATTATCGATGAAACCAAAGCCGCCGCCATGACGCGGTGGGCCTGCCAGTTTGCGCAGGCGGAGAATCAGCCCCTGTCCATCATCTTGGCCACCGAACGCGCGCCGGTGAAGGCGAGCGAAGAGGACCCAGAGACAGTGGATCCGGTGCTGAAGACGATTCGTGATACCCTGGCCCAGGCGCACTGCGCACCGGATGAAAAATCTGCGGAGGAAGTCAAATCCGCCGACGGCGAGGATGAGGCCGAAGTTGTTCGCCGTCTTGAAAGCGACGATCGCCAAGAGGCGATCATGAAGGAGATCGAGATGCAGAAGCCAAAGCTCTTGATCATCGGCAAACACGTCAGTGACAAGAGCGAGGATGTCAACGCGGTTCTCGCCCGCAACCTCTTCGAGAACGCCCCGTGCAACACCTTGTTGCTGCGACCCGCGGACACCGACGGCACTGATTGCGACAGCATCTTGGTTCCGACGGCGGGTGGTCCCCATTCGCGATTTGCCCTCCAACTCGCCAGTCGCGTCGTGCAGGTCAACGAAGGCGTCGTCTCTCCGCTCTACATTGAGCCAAACACCGGGGAAGTTGCCACTGAGGTCGGCCAACGCGTGCTTGGTGGCTTGATGAAAAACGCCTCGCTCGAGCCCGGTGATCACATGCAGCCGCAAGTGGTTGTTGCGGACGATGTCAGTGCCGGCATCCGGGAAGCCGCCTCCAAGGAACACGACCTGTTGCTGATCGGTGACTCGAACTCCGGACAATTGCGCCGCCGCCTCTTTGGCACCGTTCCGGAGCGGTTGCTTACCGGCAAGTACGCGATGGCCATCGGCGTGGTGCGTCGCGCCAAACCCATGGGCGAACTGCTCCGACGAAAGCTCGAGCAATGGCTGCACTTCCGTATTCCGCAACTCGAACGCGAGGACCGGATCAACCTCTTTGAAAGCCTGCAGCTCAATTCGCGCTGGAGTTTTGATTTCATGGCCTTGATCAGTCTCGCCACCGCCATCGCGGCGCTGGGCTTGATCCTAAACAGCACCGCGGTCGTCATCGGCGCCATGCTCGTTGCGCCGTTGATGACACCATTGCTGGGTGCCGGACTTGCCTTGGTGCAAGGCAATCTCCCGCTGATGAAAACCTGCGCGCGCGCCATCGTGTATGGCTTCTTCGCTGCCCTGGCCATCGGCATCGTCATGGGCTTCGTCACGCCCATCCGCCAACTTACCCCGGAGATGGCGGCCCGTGGCGGACCCACTCTACTCGACATGGCGGTGGCATTTTTGTCGGGAGTCGCGGCGTCCTACTGCGTTGCCCGTCCGCGACTCACCGCCGCCCTCGCCGGCGTTGCAATTGCGGCTGCCTTGGTTCCACCGATTGCCACCACCGGAATCGCCATCGCCCTCGGAGAAGTGGCCGTGGCCCGAGGCGCGGCCGAACTGTTTGCAACCAACGTCGTCGCGATCATTCTCGGTGCGGCGATCAATTTCTACGCCGCCGGCATCCGCGGCGCCGTGACCACCGGCGGCAACATGTGGGCACGCCGCACGGTCCTCGGCCTCATTGCCGCCGCCGCCGTCCTTGCGATTCCCCTCGGATCGGCACTCCTGTCCCAAGCCATCGAGCAACGGGCCAAGCAACCTACGGTTCCCTTGGAGTTACGGACTGCGTTGCAACAAGCCTCCACGGAGCGAGACGCCGGCAGAATCTCCGCAGTCAGCGCCGACAAGATTCTCGATGACTGGGTCTTGAACGTAACGCTGGAGGCCGAACGCGCTCCTGATACTTCGCTGGCACAGGAATTCGGACGCCTCGCCGCCAAGACCATTCTAAACTCGACCAATCACCGCGACATTGAGGTTAGAGTCGTCACCACTTTGGTCATTGGGAACTAGGGTCAGTCGAGTTTCTCCGGCTCGAAATCGGTCGCGTTGACCCATCCCGTCCGGATCTTTTCACCGCGTTGATACTTCTCGTAGAAGTTGCTCCATTGAGGCCAGGCGAAGCCGTGTTGGTCGAAGACTTCACCGCGACCGAACATGCGGGGATCGCCGTGCTGCTGCAGGATGACGGTCATGCGGGCGGCCAACTGCCTGCGTAGCTGGCCCTGTTCGGTGGCGAGATTATTGACGCAGTCCCGGTCGGCGCGCAGATCGAACAGCTCCTCAGATGGGCGTTTGCCGAAGTTCAGGTTCCAGAACTTGTAGTTGCCGTTGCGGCGTTGGTTGAGCAGCAAGGTCTTGATCGGACTTCCGTCACAGTTCAGATAGCCGGTCTCGGGATTGCCGATGGGCCAGCGGGTCGGTTCGAAGTTTTTCAAGTAGAGATGATCGGCGGTGACAATGCCGCGGATGGGATAACCCCAGTTGTTCGGGCGACCGACATCATGACGTTCCTTGCCGATGACCACGTGGTCGCGGTGTTTGGCGACTTGGCCGGATTTCGCTGAACGAAAGATGTCGAAGAGGCTTTCGCCGCTGGTGGGTTGCATGACCGGCGCGATCTTCTTCACCCCGGCCGCTTCCAGGAAGGTGGGTGCAATGGCGGTGAAGTTGACGAAGTCGTCGATCACGCGACCGCGTCCTTGAACGCCCTTCGGCCAGCGGATGGCGAGGGGAATATGATTGGACCATTCGTAGGCCTGCCCCTTGCAACGTGGAAAGGGCATGCCGTGATCCGAGGTAGCGACGATCAAGGTGTTGTCGAGTTGGCCGGCCTTTTCCAAGGTGGTGATGATGCGGCCGAGATGCGTGTCGTAGTGTTCGACTTCGACGGCGTAGTCGAGCATGTCGTTTCGCACGACGTCGTTATCCGGCCAGAAGGCGGGCACGTGATCGATGTCCGACGGCTTCTTGCCCATACGTCTTCCGACACCTGGTTCGTAGGCCCGGTGCGGTTCCGTCGTGCCAAACCAGAAGAACCAGGGCTTGCCTTCCGGCGCCGCCTGCAGGAAATCGCCAAAGTTCGCGGCGTAGTCATTGTTGGAGATCGCCTTGGCCGGTGGCTTGGCCTTGCGCTTGGCCCAGGCGACGCCGGTGATCTTGCGCCGCTTGCCATCCTTGTCGTTGGCGATTCCTGGTCCCCAACCCTTGCCGGTGAAGCCGGTGGTATAACCCTTCGCATTCAGCAGTTCCACGAAGCTCCCGAACTTGGCCGGGAACACGTTCATGTGATTGGCCGCGCTCTCGAGTTGCCACGAATAGCGACCGGTCAGGATGATGGCACGCGAAGGCGCACATTTCGCATTCGGTGTGTAGGCGCGTTGGAATAGAAGCCCTTCCTTGGCCAATCGATCAAAGGCCGGCGTCTTCACCCAATCACAACCATAGGCTCCGGCGTGACCGAAGGACCAATCATCGGCGATGGCGAAGAGGATGTTTGGCTTTTCTGCTGCGTGAGAAACAAACACAAACAATGTGAGAAGAAGGGAGCAGAAATGCTTCGGCATGCGATGGTAATACCGTCACCGAATCTCCGGGGCAATCTCCGTTGGATCTTCAGAAACTCAACGTGGCGCCGAGGCCCAGGCTGCGGCCTGGAAGAGGGGCGACGTCCTTGGCGACGGAGACATGATTGCGGGCTTCAACGTTGAGGAGGTTACTTCCCTTGATGAAGAGGCTGAGGTCGCGCGTCCCCCACTTTCGCGTGTGGGTGATGTCGGCATTGAGCATCGTATAACCCTTCGTGGGTGTTTCGAGGCCGTCCTGCAGTCGGTTCTGGGCGACGGCGTGTCGAATTTCTGCCCCAACTTTCCATTGACCGGCTCCGTATTCCAAACGATTGCCGATGCGAATGGGAGGAAATCGCGGGATGGCGGTACTCGCGTTGAGGTCGACCGCGCGAACGGTGTCGGCGCTGAAGTGATAGGCGAGGCTGGAGTTGGTTGTGGACGGAAGGAGATCATATTCCAACTGCACTTCGGCTCCCTCAAATTTCGCCCGGGTCTGGATGTAGCGAAAGATGGGCAGGCCGTTGATGTCCCACCCCGGCCCGATGCCGCTGACGAAGATGTAATTGTCGAAGTCGTAGTTGAAGTATGTCAGCGAGCCGGTGAGTCGGCCTTTGGTCTTCCGAAAGCTGAACTCGTAGTTTTCCGATTGTTCGAGATCGATTCCGCCTTCTGATGGTTTGAGGAAGGGAATGCGATACCAGGCACCAATTTCAAAGGTGCCGGAAGCCAGATGAGGACCGTTGGAGAAGAGCTCGGCGGAATTCGGTGGCCGGCGGGCCCGGGACCAGTTGGCGGTGAATTGATAGCCTTCGGTCAGTTCAAATTCGAGTCCGGCGGAGATGCTGCGAGAATTGTAAGTGAGCTGCTCCTGACGCACGCCGGCAAAATCGACATCAATGATCTGAGTCTCGAGACGCCCTCCCAGTTGCAGCCTGAGACGCCCGAGTTCCAGGTTCTCAATGATGTAGGCGGCGAAGTTCTCGGTCTGTGAGTCGGGGGTGTTCACCTCGGGACCGCGGCTCTCGAAGTCAGTGGTTCTCCAAGTGCCGCCGAGTCGTCCGCTGAGGCCGCGTATTCGAGCGTGCGTGAGGTCGAGTTTGGTTTCGGTCTCCTGGTTGCGGAAGGTGTTGTCGAGCACTGCGGCAGCTTCGCTTTCAGCGTGTTGGTAATCGGACCAGGTACCGCGGAATTCGATCTCGTCAATGGCGGCGATGGGCTGGAAGAGGGTCACCTCTCCGTTGAAACGGAGTTGCTTGAGATCGACGGAGACGCCGTCGACCTGTTGGGTGATGCTGGGACCGATGTGGCTGTGTGCGTCGGCGTGAAAAGGAACGCCATACTTGGATTCGATCCGGGTGATCGACGTGCCGATCCGGCCTTTCTCCCAGAACTTGCCGGCACCACCGGAAGCGGTCAGCCGATCGGTCTGAGTGTTGGGAAGTGTTCCCTCGGGATTGGTCGTAGGATCGCTGGGATTCAGCCGCGCGCGACCGGGAATGTCGTAGTTGTCGGAAATACTGCGGAGGATGTTGAATTGGAGGGCGTGGTCTTTGTTTCCAAGCGTCAGGGCGGTGACGCCCGTTCGTTCCTGGGAAACACTTTCAACGCGGGCGGATGTGACGCCTTCGTACCCCTTGGCTGGAGGACGGCGAGGGATGCTCTTGGATTTGACGTTCACCACGCCACCGATGGCGGAGCCGCCGAATTCAAGGGTGGAAGGTCCGCGCAGGACTTCAATTTCTTCGGAGAGCAGACTTTCGACCGTAACCGCGTGATCGGGACTGGTCTGCGAAATGTCGCCCGTGCCGACGCCATCTGAGAGCATGCGCACGCGATCACCGCTAAACCCGCGAATGACCGGCCGACTGGAGCCGGGGCCAAAGGAGGACGAGGTGATGCCCGGTTCCCACATCAAGGTGTCGCCAAGGGAAGGCTGGATCTTGAGCTGGAGGTCGGCGCCCTTCAGCAGCGTGCGCGACTGGATGAGGCGGGTGTCGATTAGCGGAGCGGATTCGTCCGCACGCACGACGATCTCGTCGAGCACGAAGAGGTTGGTCGACGCGGGAACGGTTTCCTGCGCGAAAATGCCGCCAGCAGCGAGAATCATCGCGAACGCGCAAAGACTCCGGAGCAAGGCTGGGTTGCTCGTCAGGCGTTGATCATGTTTACAAAAGAGGTAGCGCAAAGCGTTGTTGCAAATGCGAATGGCGCGCGATTTGATATAAGCGGTGCGAACGATGCCAGCGGGAATGAAACGTTCAAGCCACCATCACAAAACCGGCGGCCGCGCACCTTAATACCAGGGATTCGGTATTGCAAACCGTTTGCAATACCAATACGTTCCCGTCCCTTTCTGATGAAAACAGTGAAATCACATCACCATGTTCTGGTGCTGATTGCGATTCTCCTGACCTTGGGTGGAACCCGAGGTCGCGCGGCGGATTTGATCACCAACGGCCATTACGACCTCAACGTTGCGTTCTCAAACAACGTTGGCTGGGCGTTCAATTGGTACAACTTTGCGGATGGCAGTCGAGTTTCCTTGAATCAGATCGACATGGGCATGACGGAGGCCGCCCGCACGGTGGTGCCGGCAAGCGGCTTCTCAGATTTGGGAGCTGCACCCGGAAATCCAGTGTGGATCCTGCCCCAGACGCAGAATCCGGACATCACTTTCCTTGGCTACCGCACCGACGATATCGACCCCACCGAAATCACCGCCTTGTTTGGCACTGCCTTCATTGGTTTGAAAGTGACGGAAGTGCGGGGTAGCGGACCGGATCGTGGCGGTTTCTTCTCGGCTTACCAAACGGGATTGGGATCACCGGTGTTTCAGTACACTTCTGCCAATGGTTTGGACAATGGCGACGTCGTCGCACCCATCCCGCTCGGCGCTCATGCGCACTTCAACTGGGCCTTCACCAAGCCGGGTGAATATCAGGTGAAGTTTGAAGCGGAGGGAGATCACAAGACCGGGGGCGTCACCAATGGCTCCGGTGCCTTCACCTTCTTCGTGCCCGGAGGAATGACGAACCTGCACATTCTCGACAGTGGCCACCTGTCGTTTGATCTGGGTTTCAATGGCAGCGACCTGGAACTTTTGATCGGCGGGGACGTTGAAGGCATTCCGAACGCCGATGCCAACAAGACCCGTTCACCCGAAGAAGCACTGTTCTACGACCAAGCTTCCGACATTCAATTGACTGTTCCCGCCACAGGTTTTGATTTCCTTGGCAACCCGGGCGCAACCATCTGGGCCTTTCCGCAAAGTTCCGACCCCAACACGATCTTTCTCGGTCTAAACTCCGAGGGTGTAACCAATGGCACGCTGCTGAACGACGCCTTCGAAATGCGCCTGATTAATGTTGATGGCCCAACCAACGGCAACTTCAGTTTCTTTCAGGTGGACGCTTTCGGCGCCGCAAATCTCTTTATGAATTCCGGTGATGGCGTGGATCCCAGCGTGGACAAACATGTCATCGGAGCCAACGGCCACGACCACTACTTCTGGGCCTTCACCAAGACTGGCCGCTATCGCGTCTCCTTACAACTTGCCGCCACGAACACTTCCGGCACTCCCATCACTTCACGAGTGTTTGAGACGCAATTCGGCATCGGCGATCTTCCTGGATTTCGCGATGACGACGGCAATGGCATCGACGATCACTGGGAAGCCCGTCACGGCTTCACCACTCCCGCCGATCCCAACGCGGACCCCGACAACGACATGAAGTCCAATCTGAAGGAATTTCTCTTCGACACCGATCCGCAGACGTCTGACACCACGGAGCCGGTCTTCCGGATCACCCACGACGTTTGCAATTCCGTTTCATTGGAGATCGACACGAAGGAAGGCCGCCAATACCGGCTGATGTATTCCGAAGACCTCCGCACCTGGCTTCCGGGCAGCGAAAAGATCCTGGGACAACGAACCCGTCTCCTTTTCCTCGACGACGGCAACGGCTTGATCCAGACACCGCCGACCAATCGCTTCTATCGAATGGATATTTCTTCGCCGAGGTAGTCCGGATTGAGGCAGCTCTGACTGGCTGCCAGAAAATTACTGCGCGCCTCTCACCGGCCGTTTCGTTCCTGGCCAATGGATCCAGTTGGCGTTGGTGTCGTTCATCAACGCCGGAGGAAGATTGGTGCTGAGAAGAGATTCGAAGGCCGCCGCTCGTTGGTCTTTTTGAAGAATGGCTTGTTCCCAGTTCGAGATGGTGAATCCGAGGCCGGCCATGCGAACGTGATTGAAACCGCCGGTCGGTCGATCGAAAAGTCTTGGAAAGTCCTGCATCCATTTCAGCCAGAGGCCGCCAAGGTGGTACTTGGCGTTGGGTTTGCCGGTGAGGCGTTCGCGGGCGGCGTCGAGTTCGATCCAGAGATTGTCCAGGGTGTTGAGCGGGGATTCTTTTTTCGTTTCGTAACGACCGAAGTAGAGCATGGCGATGCCTTCGCGGTGACGCATGCTGGGGTCGCCAATGCGATTGTCAGCGCGGACCTGGGCGCAGCGTTGAGCAACGATGTTCCAGTCCAGATCACTGTCCTTGAATCCAACCAGTGCGAGTCCGGGATGACGGGTCTTGAAGGTGAGCCGGAACAGGTGCGTCTTCGGGAAGGCTTCCTTGAAGGTGTTGGCGATGACGGTGAACTGATCCGCGGTGAGCTGAAACATGGGCAGCCATTGGCAGAAGATTCCACCCGGTCGCAGCGCGTCGTGAACTGAGGCAAAGTGCTCGCGCGAATACAGCCGGCCGACCCCGGCTCCCCAGGGGAGAAAGAGATCAGCTTCGATGACGTCAAACTTTTCGCGGCAGGCGGCGAAATAGGTCCGCCCGTCTTCGTTCAAGACGCGAGCGTGGGCGACGTGGGCAATGTCGTGATTCACGTCGGCAAAATGTTCGGTGGCGGCCTCGATGACGGAGCCTGCGATTTCGACAGACACGATCTCTTCCACCGAATCATGCACGACCGCCGCTCCGGGAGTCATGCCGGTGGCATGTCCGATGAAACCGGCGGCCCGCGGCGCGGGATGCAGCAACAAGGGCAAGTGTGCCTGGCGTTCCTGCATGTACTTGGCGCGTGAACTGCCGAGGACGTATTGGTTGGACATCATGATCGCGCGGCCCATGCCGCTGTGTTTTACGACGGCAAGATGGCCTTCGCGGCCGTTCTTCTCCTCGATGACCCGGAAGCCCATGTTAGCGTTCACATGCGGAATGTTTGGCAGTTTGCCCGTCATCAATCCGATGACGGTCAGAGCAGTGATCGCAGTAAAACCAATGGAAACCCCGGTGCGTGAAGCGGCGCGCCGAACCAGGAACGCGACGGCGAAAATTACGTACCCCAGTCCGACCACACCCAACGTTTGGTAGACGCCCAGCCGCGGCAACAACCAGCGGTAGGTGATCTCGGCGCCAAGCAAGCCACCGAGTCCATTCACCGCGAGCAACCAACCCAGCTGTCGGCCTTTGGCGTCGTTGCCTTCTTCACCCAGCCATTTTAGCGACGCGGGAAACAACATGCCGGCGAAGAAGATGGCCGGCCCGATGGTCACGATCGCAATCCCGGCAAACTTCAGCATGAACAACAAGACGCTGGGGTTCGAGAGGTAGGGATGCCGCTTCGTGACGATCGCCATGAAGATCACCGGTGCGAGCGCGAGAAAAAGACCGGCGAGCGTGGTGAATATAGCGATCGCGTGTGAAAGCTTTCCGCAGAGGCGGGTGAGTGGCCCCATCAACCATGCCGAAACCGCGAGCAGGAGAATCACGGCAACGAGCAAGGCGGTCGGCGTGTGAAACGACATTGTGGCGACGAGGGTGTACATCTTAAATGCCGCTACTTCCGCCGCCATCACTCCCGCTCCAGAGAAACCGGCGATGGCAAGGATCCACGGATCGATACGTCGCTTCTCATCTGCGCTCTCCTTGATCTCCAACGGCTTCCCGCTCTTTCGATGTACGCCCCAGAACGCCAGACCAAGTGCGCCATTGATCATCATCGTGATGATCATTGACCACGCAGCTCCGAACGCGGGAATGACCAAGCCCGCCAGGAGCATCAAACCTAGGACGCCGCCAACCGTATTGAAGGCGTAAAGATTGATTCCCTGCTTTCCGAGAT
>JBMYQZ010000120.1:0-10657 GCA_049601855.1 Limisphaerales bacterium
GGAAGATCTGGTCAGTGGTAATCGTCGGGTCGAGTTTGGTCGGATTCGATTGGTAGTAGGCCCAGAGGGCTGTTCCCATGCCGAAGAACAGGAAGGTGGCAATCACTGACAAGATTGCATTGGTCCAGATCGCGCGCGCGGCCAGTTTCTCATCGGGTGTGGTCATGTAACGTTGCACCACCGCCTGATCCGCGGTGTAACTTGAGGTGTTCTGTCCGATCGACCCGAGAATGATCACCCAGAGTGCAACTTGGCTGCTGGTGATGTCCCAATTGAAGTGCGCCATGTCCAATTTGCCCGCATCGAGGCTCATGTTCGTGAAAGCGGAGAAGCCGCCATCCACCCCGCTGATCAACATTCCAATCGCCACGATCGCTCCTCCAAACAGCACGAAGGTTTGCGCTGTATCCGTCCAGATCACGGCTTCAATGCCGCCCATGGCTGAATAGAGAATGCTGAGCATGCCCATCAACAGCACCGACTCCGTGGGAGAGAGTGGCGTGGCCACGGCCAAGGCCAAGGCTGTCAGCGACATCACGATCGCCATTCGAAAAATGTGGAAGATCGTGAAACTCGCACTGCCAAACAGCCGCACCGCTCGATTGAAACGCTTCTCCAGGTATTCGTAGGCGCTGGTCGCATCGATCTGCCGGTAGAAGGGCAGCGCCACGTAGACCGCGATGAAGGCCACCACGGGAATCATGAAATTGCCAACCGCGTAGACCCATTCCTGGGCGTAGGATTTCGAGGGCAGACCGGTGAAGGTCAATGAACTCAGCATGGTCGCGAAGATGCTGCAACCGGCTGCCCACCAGACGACGCGTTTGCCCCCGCGGAAGAAATCATCCGTACTCTTGTTGCGACGCGCGAAGTAGGCGCCGATCCCGACCATCAACGCGAGATAGCCGAAGAGGACGATGTAGTTAACGGTCCCGAAGTTTTTTTTTCCGCCCGTGACGTCGATGCTCCAGATTTTCGGCGAGCGAACCCGAGGTCGAACCTCGCCGCTGGCGATGACCAACCGTTTCCCCCAACGCACCGGCACGGTTGTGACATGATTCGCGGGAATCGCACCGGCCGAGATCCAGGTGTCCGTGATCGTGTGATACATCAGCGCCTCCTTCGGGAAACCCGGGTGCTTGTCCGCCAATTCCGGTGCCTTCGCCCACAGCGAGCCGTCCGCTCCGCCGAGCACAAACACGTGACTTTGCCCATAGGCGATCGCCGTTCCCGCCATGCGGCCGGCCGGCATCTCCTTGCGCTCGCGCCACTGGCCTGACTTCGGGTTGAACTCCCAGACGTCATTCAAGAATTCCACCTGGTCATCCTGTTGCCGCCGCCCACTCATCACGTACACGCAATCGGTGTAGCCGTTGTGCTGCGCCACGGTGAGATTGAAGGCCCGGCTCGCGGCCGGCCACGGCTCCAGTTCCTTCCATGCCGGCGACTCCGCTGACAGGTCGATCGCCCAGAAGTTCTTCATCGCGGTCTCCAGTGGATTGCCCGACTGCCCCCCTGCGACGTAGATCGTGTTGCCGATCAAGGTCGCCTGACCGTAAGCACAAGGCTTCGGGAGGGAAGGAAACGGCTTCTTTGAAATCTTCTTGGCCGCAGCATCCCAACTCAGGATATAGGCATCTGTGAAGGTGCTCTCCCCGTCGTTGCCGCCGAGACAAACAATGCCCTTCGAGGTCGATACCGTCGCACCGTAACCGGTCTTGCGCGGCAGTTTATCGGTGCTGTGCCACTTGCCATCCTTGGTCAAGACGTGGATCTCGTCATACCACACCTTGTCCGTCTCCCAGATCGGACGTTTGAAGTTTGCGCCGCCTGCGACGATCAACGCGTCGTTATGCACGCCCACGAAAGGCCCGGCCACTCCGAGTTCGTTGGGCAGGGAAGCGATCTCGTTCCACTTGAGAATATCAGCCGCGAATGTGGCGAGGTGAGAAGCAACGAACAGGACTACCGCGAGTATTCTTGATGCCGACATGATTGGGAGTGGCGGAAGAATGCGGCAAGCCACCGGATTGACAACCGTTTTTGAGCCCGAGCCGGCCGGGAACCATCAGACTGGATTACCTTACCCGCGCCCGGTAATGGCGCAGACCCAAAACTGCTCCGGTGTCGAGATGTTGGAAGGTGCCGTCGTTGGGGGTGTTGGTCTTGATCGGGAACCACGAACGCAGATCGGTGGAAGCTTCGAGGATGTAGGATCGGTTGGCTTCACCCGTGAGTTGCAAAAGCGGTTGGTTGTTGTTCACCGAGAGTAATTGCAGGGTCGGCTGCGTGGGAATGGATTCGGCGGTGATGGTGTAGTTGTCGAAGACCATGGCGTTGTTGCCGGGGCTGTTGGGTGTCAGGAAAAACCAAGTGGCGGCAATGTCACCGAGGTCGCGGCGGGCGGCGGTCTGCGCGATGGGTTGGTTCGAGATGACAATGGTCCCGCTGAAATTGGCCAGCCAGACGTTGTTCTCAAAATCCATTTTGATCTCGAGATCGTACACGGTGTTGCGCAGGAAACTGTAGGGAGTCACGCGGAACTGCGCGTCTTCGAGGAGGTAACAGATGCCCATCGTCGAGTTGTCGAAATCGAGGGAGAAAAGGCGGAGCCCTTCAGTGTTGAAGACCTCCCAGCGAAAGTCGTCCTTGTTCGGATCAGCGGCGGTGGAATCCACGATCTCCATCTTCGTACGAAAGGTAACGACCGGCTTGCCGTTGGCAATCGGATCGAAGGCGATCGGGCGCCAGGTGGTGAAGCTGCTTTCCGTGTTGGTCAGCGGGTCGAAGAAACCGATGTAGGCCTGTTGTCCCTCGCCGGGAAAACGGGTCACCAAGCCGTTGCCGGCAGTGCCTTGTCCCATCCAGCTGTGTTGTCCGACCAGCTCAAAACCGGCGTCGTAGTTTTCATTGGTCCCAAATGCAGTGCTGAACAGTGTCTGAGGGGCTTGAGCCCGGCTGGCTGGTGGCAATAACACCGCGGCCAGCACGAAGAGAAGGCGTGCGAGATTTTTCATAATCCTGCCGGTTTCTTCTTATTTGCGTTGCGGGCGGGCCGAGGGACGACCCGAACTGTCGTCCTTCTTCGAGGACGAACTCGAACTGCTGGAGGACGTCGGGGTTCGCGCGGGAGCTCTGGCTGGTGCGGGCGTGCTGCGAGAGACCACCGGGGCCGATCGGGTGACGGTGACCGGAGCCGGAGCGGGGCGGGGCGTCGGACGCGAAACGGGACGGGGCGCCACTACGGGGCGCGGTGCCGGGGTGGGAGTCGATACCACCGGTTTAGGGGCGGTGAATCGAACGGGTGCCGGGGCGGGAGTGGGGCGGGTTACGACTGGCTTGGGAGTCGATACGCGGATGGGGGCGGGGGCTGGCGTGGGAGCCGGGGTGAAAACCCTCACCGGGGTTCGCGTGACACTGCGACCGCTCGATGAGCGCGACGGGCTGGAGGTGCGGCGGCTCGAACTCGTGGAAGGCGTGCTGACCACCGGCTCCGGCGTCTTGATCACCACCGGTTGGCGGGCGGGCGTGGGGGCGGGCGTTGAAACGCGTGTGGAAGGTGTGGACGACCGGCTGCTGCTCGAACGGCTCCGGCTGGGTGTCGAAGTATAGCTCGACGAAACCGGGGTGGGGCGGGAGCTGGGTCGGCGGATCACCGGCACTTGTTCGACAAAGATCGTGCGACTCTTCACCGGTTCGCGCGGACGAATGACCGTGCGTGAGGAAGAGGAGTTTGATCGGCTCGAACTGCTTGGGCGCGAAGTGACGCTACGGCTGCCGGTTGTGGTCAGGCTTCGGGAAGGCGAGGAACTGCGATTGGAATTCGATCGCGGGTTGACCGTTTTCACCGGTGCTGCCGAGCGCCCGCCGGTGGTGTTCGCAATCATTTCTTGTGCGGGCACCGGTGCGATGCTTTGCCGGTAGATGGCAAGTGAATCACCCGATTGCACGACGCGATTGGGCCGCACGGGAATGCGTGAGCCGGGATTCTGATTCACCACGCGAACCTTTTGTACGACGGTGCGGCTGGCTTGTTGCACTTCGTTCACCGACACGCCGTTGTTGCTGGGATTGGCGGAAGCCTGCTGGTTGAAGTTGTTCACCACGGTGGTCTGGCTGTAGATGAACTGATTGCGGGTGCGACCGTAGTAGTAGGGATACGGATTTACGCTGTAGAAGCGGTCGATTGGGCAGAACGTGTAGTCGTTGTAGCCCAGCCCCCATTCGAAGCGAACGCTTACCCGCGAGCCGCGATTACGGAAGCCACGATAAGGACGGTAGTCCGCATGCGGCGGCAGTGGCGCCCAGCCAACGTGGCTGCGACCGTAGCGCCAACTCACCCAAGCGGGCCCCCAATCCGAGCCCGGTATCCAGACCCAGCCGTAGCGATTGTTGTCCACCCAGCGACCGTAGTGAAAGGGCACCCAGCCCCAGGAGTAATTGGACAACCAATACCAACCGTGATCCGAATGGATCCAGCGTCCGTTGCTGTGATAGGGCCGCCAGGAACGATCACGAATGGAAACGCTCGGTTGCCAGCAAAGGCCATAACCCGGGACCTCCACCCAGCTGCCGTAGGGATCAAGTACCTCCGAGTATTGCACCGGTTGCGGCGGGTCCGTTACCACGGTGGGTTGCTGCACCACCACGGGCTGTTGCAAGACCACCGGTGCCGCCTGCGTGACAATCAACGCGTTCGTGTTCACCACATTGGTGGTCATGAAGTTGGTTTCGGCGATCGTGGTCAACGGAGTCTGGTGTACCCGCACGCCGCGATTCGAGGGATGTCGCAACATCGCGGCGATCACGACTTGCGGCACACCGGCGTCACGGATGGCGACCAGTTGTCCCGCGTCGGCCGAGAACGGCCCGGGCGCATCCTCCACATATGCGAGGAGGACAGATTCGCTCATGCCGGATTGTGCGAGGCGGACGACCGCGGCCAAGGGTGGCGAGAGGGGAACGGATCTGAGAGGGGCGGTTATCTGCGTCGCACTTTGCAATAAAGGGTCCTCTTGCAGAGGGACGGACGCACTCTGTTGGTTGCTGGGGCAATCTTCCGGCGACACGCAGGCCGTGAGAAGAGCGAGGGACGAAACGACGAGGGATTCGACGAGGGCAGTGGTTTTCATAACCAACCTTTCGGGTTGACGATTGGGATTTGCCGGAGCTCCGTTTGCCGGTTTTCTCACCGACAAACATAACCGACTCGATACGCATACGTAGTATTCAGGGCTCACCGACTTTTTTGATCTTTTTTTGGGATGGGAGGAACAACACCGGGTTGGTCTCTTGGTTGCGCGCGAAACAATTACCGAAGAGCAAGGCTATGCACATCGTGGCTTAACATTCGCCTGCCATCTTGGCGGTATCACTGAATGAACGATCCGCGCAATCGAATGATCTCTCCCTTGGATCAGCCAGGCTACTGGCAGTTCTATGCGAACGAAGAGGCGGAAAGGGCCTGGTCCACAAGTCGGTTGAAAGCCGGGAACAGGTTGATCGCGCTGGGGCTCGGCGGATTGACGTTCGTGGGGTTGGTGATGGCGATCTTCAAATCGCTGAACTGACCTGTTGTGCGTTGTGCGCGAAACTCTGACGGCAGCTTTGATCGGCAACGATCTCCATCGATTCAACGCAAGGCATTCACCGCAGCGCGGACGTTCCATCCGTGTTGTTCCAGCGCTGCCCTGGCTCCTTCGGCCGGTCGGTCGGTCAATTCCTGCACGATGCGCGTCGCCCGATCGCGTAGCTTGGTATTCGAAGGATTAAGATCCACCATCCGATTGCCGATCACCTTGCCAATGCGGACCATCGCGAGCGTGGTGAACATGTTCAGGATCAACTTGGTGGCGGTGCCGCTTTTCAAACGCGTTGAGCCGGTGAGAACTTCCGGACCGATATCGGGCGCGATGGTGATCCGGGCAGCGGTGCGAGTCTTCTTCATCTGCGGGTTGAAACACAGCAGCGAGGTGAACGCACCGAGTTCCTTCGCCTGATCCAACGCGCCGTGAACAAAGGGCGTGCGGCCGCTGGCGGCAATTCCCACGACTACATCCTGCTTGCCGACGCCGCGAAACTTCACCGCTTCTGCGCCTTGCGAGGGGCTGTCTTCCGCTCCTTCCACGGCGGTGAACACGGCGTTGGCCCCGCCGGCGATGATGCCCTGCACCATCTCCGGATCGACACGAAAGGTCGGCGGACATTCGCTTGCATCCAAAATGCCCAGGCGCCCACTGGTGCCGGCGCCAACGTAAAACAATCGTCCGCCGTTCTTAAAGGCCTTCGTGATCGCTCGGATCACTTTTTCGATCCCGTTCTTCTCCTTTGCGATCGCGACCGGCAAACGTCTGTCTTCGCCCAGCATCAAATCGATGGCATCGGCGATGGCAAGACGATCGAGGTTGGCGGACTTTGGATTGCGTTGCTCCGTGGGGCTGAGCGCAGTTGGCGAGGGGACTGGGCGAGGCGTGGCCTTGGAGGCGGTATTCGCAGGCGGATGGTTGGAAGCTTGGAATTCGCGGGCCGCCAGGACGACGGCACCCCAGGCGCTCTCTCCGGTCAACGTGGTGGAGCGGGCGTTCTGCCATCGCGATTTGATCTCCCGCAAAACCTGACGGGCAAAGCCGGGTTGTTTGCGCAAGATGCTGCCGGCGAGAACAAATTGAACCGTGGCGTCTTTGGGAACGAGTTTGCGGGCGCAACTGATGGCATCTTTGGCAAGACTGTTTGCGGCGCCAGTCAGGATGTCCTTCGCAATCGGGTCGCGTTCCTTTTTTGCGGCGAACACTTCCTTGGCCACGACGGCAATCTCGGACTTGCTGGCGTGCGGCGACCAAGGAATCAGGTCGCGCGGATGATTCATGTTGAGTGCGCGCAACACGCGTTCACCGAGTCGCGTCCAGCGGCCGTCACGATCGAAGTAAAACGCGCAGGCTTTCAAGGCACGCAGACCGATTTCGTATCCGCTGCCCTTGTCACCGATGACATGTCCCCAGCCACCGAAGCGGGCCCACTTGTCTTCGTGTTTGCCGACGAAACAAGATCCGGTTCCGCTCAGCACCAAGACGCGTGGCGGCGCCGGTTTGCGGGCGGGTTGAATCTTTTCCAAGGATGCCAATGCGGTTTCGAGATCATGCGTCGGCTTCAGCGGAAGCTTGGGCCAGACCTTCTCCGCACAACGACGGATACGTTCGAATTCTTCGGGTCCGTGCGCGCCGGCCAGTCCGAGGCAGACGGCGGAGGGAGCCGGGCAATCTGCAAACGATTTCTTGATTTGGCGCAGGAGCTTGGTGAACTGCGCATCACGCAGGAGCAGGATGTTGGCGGGGCCGACTTCCACCCGCTTCAGAATGTTTCCCTTCGAATCGCTGAGCAGACAGACCGAATGGGTCGCGCCACCTTCGACACCCAGAAAGATCGGAGAAGCGTCTTTCACGCGTGGATCACTTGCGGATGTCGACGATCTCGCCCTTGAAGATCTCGAGCGCGCTCTTGATCAACGGGTCGTTCTTGAATTCTTCCTTGTCGAAAACGAAATCTTCTTTTTCCGGTTCAGCGCTTTCTGCGGCCGGACCAGTGGCCTTTACCGGCGCCACGTCCGGCGGTGCGTAATCCGTCGGTCGGGAGGCTTCGACAAACTTCACGACCATCCCGGCCTGCCCCGCCTCCGTGAGTTTTTCCTTCAACAGGGCGTGTACCTTCGGATTGTCGACCAACGAAAGGTGATCCGCGCAGGATGGATCGAAGCCGATCGAAAACACATTGCGTTCAATGCCCACCGGATGTGATTCCAGCAGGTAGGTCTTGGTGAAAGGACTGGCCTGGCCCGCCGCTTCGACGACCTGTTGCCAAAGTTGTTTCATATCCGGCGCCAATCGATCCGGCGCCGTTGGACTGGCCGCTGGTTCCGGGGGCGCTGCTTTCGCCGGCTCCGGCTGAGGGGCAGGTGCCGGCGCGGGCTCGGGAGTCGGTGATGGCGCCGGTGGCGCTGCGGCCGGCCTCCGTGCTGCCGGCGCAGCTGCCTTGGCTTTGGGGGCCGATTGCGCCGGCGCGGCTGAGACGGGCTGGCCACTGCGAATTTCATTGAGGCTCTTCAGCACTGTGTCGATGGGCATTGCGTTGCGTGCCTGCACGGCCTTGAGCAGCCCGACCTCCACCATGATCTTCTTTGATGCCGCGTCGCGCAGCCGACTTTCGTAATCCGTAAGCACCTCCATGATGCGGGTGACCGCATCTGCCGGCGCGGCCTCGGACTGTTCCTTCAAGGCGTTCGCTTCCGCCTCGGAAACTTCCAGCAAGTTCAAATCGCCACGCGATACCTGGTAGATCAACAGATTGCGAAAATGACTCAACAAATCGGCGACCAATCTCCCCAAATCCTTCCCGCTCTTGGTCAGCGCATTCAACTCGCGCAAGACGGTGTCGACCTCGCCGCTCAGAATGCCGCCGGTCAATCCGAGCAACTGATCCCGCGCCGTGAGGCCGAACATCGAAAGCACATCCTCTTCCTTGATCTCTTCACCGCAAAAACTGATCAGCTGGTCCAAGGTCGATTCCGCATCGCGCATCCCGCCATCGGCTCCGCGCGCGATCGCGTGCAAAGCCGCGTCGTCGATCTTCACCTGCTCCTTCACCGCAATCTCCGCGAGATGATTCACAATCAGGCCGGCAGGAATGCGTCGCAGATCAAAGCGCTGACAACGCGAGAGAATTGTCGCCAACACCTTTTCCGGATCTGTCGTGGCGAACAGGAATTTTACGTGATCCGGTGGTTCTTCGAGCGTCTTCAACAAGGCGTTGAAGGCCGCCGTGGTGAGCATGTGCACCTCGTCGATGATATAGATCTTGTACTGCGACGAACTCGGTGCGAACTTGCATGTATCTCGCAACTCGCGGACCTGTTCCACGCCATTGTTGCTCGCGCCGTCGATCTCGATCACATCCAGCGAACGCCCTTCGGCAATTTCGCGGCACTTCTCGTCCTCTTCGGAAAATTCCACACTCGGTCCATTCGTGCAGTTCAGGCACTTGGCAAAAATGCGCGCGATGGTCGTCTTGCCCGTTCCACGCGGCCCGCAGAACAGGTAGGCATGCGCGATACGGCCGGAGGAAATGGCATTGCTCAACGTTTGCGCCACGTGATCCTGCCCCACCACATCCGCAAATCGCTGGGGTCGATATTTCCGCGCTATAACCTGATAGGACACGCCCGGAGCATGCCGGATGCGTCAACCCCGAAGAAGGGAATTCCGAGCGAGTTTTTCACCGGCCTGGTTCCGAGCCTCCTGGGAGGTCAGGAGAGGGGGAGGAAGTAGCGTTTGAGGTCTTCCTGGACGTCGGTCTTGTTGAGTACGCCGATGGCGCCGGCATCTTGTTGTCGACCAGCACGGTAACCTCAGAATCCGCCTGCAAAAACTCGAGCGCGGGCGCGGCGCACTCAAACGTCTGCACGACTTCGACCTGCAGGATGCGAGGCAGAAGGACGGCCAAGACCTCGCGAAACTCGCGGTTGTCATCCACTATGATGACGCGTGAGGGGAGCGTGCCGATGGAGTCGTCGTCGGCCACGAGGATCAATCGGCGGTCACCAACCCGGTGCGAACGGCGTAGCGGACGAGGCCGGCAATGTCGTGGATATCGAGGCGATTCATCAACTGCGTGCGATGAGTTTCCACGGTCTTGACGCTGAGGATCGCGGCGATTTCCTTCGTGCTTTTGCCTTCGGCAATGAGCTGAAGGATTTCGCGTTGGCGGGGGGTGAGGACATCGCCGGTCTCGGACTTGCCCTCGGAAAGCGCGATCAGGTTGTCGATGACGCCCTTGCTGATGACGGGGCTCAAGTAGATCTCGCCCTTGCTGACGGCCTTGAGTGCGAGGCTGAGCTCCTCGGTGGCGGCGTCCTTGATCAGGTAACCGCAGGCACCACCCTTGAGCGCCTTGATGACGTATTCCTCGTTGGTGTGCATCGAGAGGATGAGCACCTTGACGTGCGGGAAATCGCGGGACATGCGTTTGGCGACATCCAGTCCGTTGAGGCCCTTCATGGCCACGTCGATCATGGCGATGTTGGGATTGTATTGGCGGACCATGTCCAGGGTTTCGCGGCCATCCCCAGCCTCGGCAACGACCTCGATATTGGGGATTTCTTCCAGCAGCGAGCGAATGCCGGCACGGACCAGTCGGTGGTCGTCGGCGAGCAATACACGAATGGGCTGTTGTTCGTCGGTCATCAGGATCGGCTTTACCTTAACGCAGGGAACCGCTCCAAGGGAAAGGCTATTTGCTCTTTTTGGTGGCTTTGCGTTTGGTCTTTTTCTTTGCCTTTGCCTTTGCCTTTGCCTTTGCCTTGGCCGCCAGCGGAAGCGTCAGTTCGATCGTGGTGCCCTTGTTTTTCCCGGTCTCGATCATGATTGTGCCGCTGGCCAGGGCGACGCTTTCTTCCATGCGCAACAGCCCGAAGGTCTTTCCCGCGCGGGCTTTCTCAAGGTCGAAGCCCGTGCCGTTGTCGGAAATCGTCAAGTGCAGTTGGTCGCCGTCTTTCTTCAGGGCGACGGTGGCGGCTTTCGCCTTCGCGTGTTGGACGATGTTGGCCAGAGCTTCCTCGGCGACCCGGAAGGCGGTGGACTCGACCTCGGTGTCGAGGCGTCCCAGTTCC
>JBMYQZ010000121.1:0-4208 GCA_049601855.1 Limisphaerales bacterium
TTAGACGGCAACCGCCCGATCAACGCCCTCTACACGACTCTGCTTCGCTCCGCCGGCGTCAATGTCGACCGCTTCAACATGAGCGAGAAGCTCGCCAAGAAGTTCGACCGCGGCACGGGTCCCCTCAAAGAAATCCTGGCGTGAACAAGCTGACCCTCACCCTCGTGGTGTCGGCCTTTGCCCTGTTCGGAGCGAAAGCCCGAGCTGCCGATACCTATACCCCTGGCGAACCCGTCCGCGGAAAGTTCAAGAGCTTCGCGAAGCCGTTCCTGGAGAACAACTGTCTCGATTGCCACGACGAAGACACGAAGAAGGGCAACCTCTCCTTGGAACACCTCGGTCGCGTCGACGAGATCAACGCCGCAACTTGGAAGTCCATCTGGGCGCAGGTCACGCTTCAAGAGATGCCGCCCAAGAAGTCGAAATTGAACATTGTCGAACGACTTCGTTTCTCTGACTGGATCGTCGGCGAACTGAAACGCGTCATGAAGGACAAGGGCGGCTTTCAGGCCGACCTCGATCCTCTGAAGGGCAACTATGTCGACCACAACCTGCTCTTCGGTCCGCTGCCCCAAGGCATCGAGCTCAAGCCGACTTCTTCCCCCGCGCGGATCTGGCGCGTCACTCCGCAGGAACACATCACGCGCCTCAACGAACTGATCAACACCGAGGCGAAATACAATCCTGAGAAGCCCGGCTTGCGAACCCACGGCGACGTCGTCCCCTCCAACCACGGTGGCGAGCTGAAACTCTACTTCGGTACCGACCGCATCACGCGTTGGGTCGGCGGCACCGTGGCCTATGCCACCGCCGTCAAGAGTGTCCCGGTCGTCCTTTCCTCCGCCCGCAAGCACGGCTTTGAAAACTATCCCACCTTCTACACCGTCAACAGTGCCGAGGCCACGCAGATCCTCGGCAAGGCCGAAGACATTCTCGAGTACATGGCCTACGGCCCGCTCAGCCTTGTCGGCATGCCGGAACAGATCACCGACGATCCCCGGACCTATGACGCGGTCAAACCCGAAGGCGACCTCCGCGGCCTGCCTACCGCCATCACCTACAGCACCAAGATCGTCCGCCCGCTTACGCCCGTCTACGATCTGCTGAAAGACCCCGGCGTCACCGACGAGCGCATCCAAGCCGCCGTCGACTATCTCTTCGAGGCCCTGACCTTCCGCCCTGCCACCAAAAAGGAGTCCGCCGAGTATCTGCAAATCGTCAAAGACTCCATCGCCAAGGTTGGCAAGAAAGACGGTGTCATCATGGGCCTGACCGCCCTCTTCCTCGATCGGGACGCTCTCTTCCGCCCGGAACTTGTCGAGCAGGGTCAACCCGATCAACACGGTCGTGTCATGCTTCAGGACTGGGAACTCGGCCTTGCCGTCAACCATGCCCTTCGCTACCTCAGACCTGACGATCAACTTCGCCAAGCCATCCTCGACGGCCGCATGCGCACTCGTGAAGACGTGCAACGCGAAGTCAACAGGATGCTCGCGGACGACCACATCCGCAAACCGCGCATCCTTCGTTTCTTTCGCGACTTCTTCGACCACGACCTGGCCGGCTACATTTGCAAAGACACCGCCGCGCTTGGACGCACCGGCGCTTCCACCCGCGGCACGGCCCACTACCGCGCCATGTTCGACGCAGCAGCCAGCACTGACCGCCTTATCGAACTCATTCTCGAAGAGGACAAGGATGTCCTCAAAGAACTCCTCACCACCCAGAAGGTCGTCACCACCGGAAACGACCGCATTTACTTTGGCCGCAAGCACACGCCAGAAGAACGGAAAGTAGCTGCCGCCAAGAAGAAGGAGGAAGACACGCGTCTGAGAAAAGAGATTGAAGACCAACTTTCGACCGTTGAAGCGAGGCTGGCCGAACTGAAGCAGGAGCTGAAAGACAAGAACTTGGATCGTTCGACCGAAAAGAAACTGGAGGCGGAAAAGAAGAAGCTCGACGCGAGCAAGAAACGTCTCGCGCGCGACCGGAAGCGGAAGAGCAGCAACATCAATGTCGACGTCGCCACCGCCGACCTGAAAGGCGAACGAATCTACGCCCGGGTCAGCCGCCGTTCCTTCGGCAACGGCTCGATGAAACCCGAGCGCACCTTGGCCACTGCTCCCGTCGGTCAACGTCTTGGCATCCTCACGCATCCAAGCTGGCTCGTCTCCCATTCCGACGCCATGGACAACCACGCCATCCACCGCGGCAAATGGATCCGCGAACGTCTTTTGGGCGGTGGCATCCCTGACGTCCCGATCACCGTCGACGCCATGCTTCCTGACGAACCCAACACCCCTCTCCGAAAACGCATGCGCGTCACGCAGGAGAAATACTGTTGGACCTGCCACGAAAAGATGGATCCGCTCGGACTGCCTTTCGAGATGTACAACCACGCCGGTCTCTATCGCACCACCGAGCTGGACGAGCCCGTCAACACCACCGGTGAAATCATCGACTCCGGCGATCCCGAACTGGACGGCCCGGTCGAGAATGCCATCCACATGATCGAAAAAATCTCTGAGAGCAAACGCGTCGAACAAGTCTTCGTCCGTCACGCCTTCCGCTTCTGGATGGGTCGCAACGAGACCTTGAATGACGCCCCCGTCCTCCAAGCCGCTCACACAGCGTACCGAGAGAATGGCGGCAGCATGAAAGCACTCATCACCTCCCTCGTCACCTCCGACGCCTTCCTTTTCCGAACACCGGAAAAATGACCACCACCCCGTCCATCCGTAGCGCTACGATGGACGATTTTGGTGCGGTCGGTCGCTTGCTTCGTGAAGTTGACGAACATCACGTGCACCTGCGGCCCGACGTCTTTCAGCCATTCGATGATCCCAAGGCGATGCGCCTTCGCATCGCCGGATTCATCGAAAACGAAAACGCCGAAATGATCGTCGCGGAAGTGGAGTCGGCGATCGTTGGACTCGCCACCGTTCAGATTCACGACCATCCGGATGCACCCATGTTCCGCCCCGGCCGACGCGCGATTATGAGCGATCTGGTGGTCGATCCGAAGTCCCGGCGATCGGGACTCGGCAAGACCCTGCTCGCTGTGGTCGTGGCCTGGTCCCGTGCACGAGGTTTCGAATCCCTCGGACTCAACATCTGGAATGCCAACGAGGAGGGCTTGGATTTCTTCACCGCGAACGGATTCCTCCCTCGCTGCCAACAAATGGACTTGAAGATCGACAGTTGAAGCCTCGGTCCGAGCCCGTTCATTACTGACCCCATGAAGCAACTGATACCAACCCTTCTTGTCACAATTCTCACATCGACCGGCGCTGAAATGCCCCAGCCCATCGCGCACTGGAAGCTCGATGACCAAGGCAGCATCGCCCGCGACTCCTCCGGTTCAAACCACGGCAAAATCGTCGGCGCCAAGCCAGCCCCGGGAAAGGTCGGGCGCGCGCTCGAGTTTGTGCGGCAACAAGGACAACACGTGGAGATCGGCTACTCCAAGGACTTTGCGATCTCGACCTTCACCGTGTCTGCTTGGGTATACCTGACGAAGGAACCCACCTTCTCCGGCGTTCTCGGTACCCGACACAATGCGGACAATACCTTCGACCTGAAGGTGAACGATGCAAAAGTTCACGGTGATATTGGTGACGGCGAGAACTGGATTGAAACCGCGGTCAACTTCTATGCCCAGGACACCGGCAGCAATGGGCAAGGCGGCGACCTGCCGATCAAGCGCTGGTTTCACATCACCTACGTCATCGATTCGAAAGCCGGTCAATGCCGCCTCTATCTCGACGCCGATCTGAAGAAGCGCATTCCGTTCAAGGGCAAACCCATTCTGATGACGCCGGAGCAGAAGATGCACATCGGTCATTCTTCCGGCACGGAATTCATGGATGGCCGAATCGATGAATTGAAGATTTGGAACCTTGCCCTGACCACCGAACAGGTCCGCAAAGAAGCGGGCGTGACGGTGGCCAAGAGTCTGCCCTTGCCCGGTGAGGTGTTTGAAATCGAGGGACGCACAGCCTTCGTGATTACCCCTCCGGGCGGTGTAAAAAGGAACATGCCCTGGGTTTGGTATGCACCCACTTTGCCCCGGCTTCCTGGAGGAGCGGAGATCTGGATGTTTGAGAGATTCCTGGCTCAAGGCATCGCGATCGCCGGGATTGATGTCAGTGAATCGTTTGGCAGTCCGAGCGGCCGCAGACTCTATTCCTCGCTCTACGCTCATCTCA
>JBMYQZ010000121.1:4218-10598 GCA_049601855.1 Limisphaerales bacterium
GATTGTCTCGCAAGCCGATCCTGTTGGCGCGCAGTCGTGGCGGGCTGATGCTCTACAGCTGGGCCGTTGCGAATCCGGACTCTGTCGGTGGGGTGGCGGGTATCTATCCGGTCTGCAGCGTAGCCAGCTATCCCGGCGTGGATCGGGCGGCGCACGCCTTCGGAATGACTCCGAAACAGCTCTCGGCGAATCTGGCAAAACTCAATCCGATCAACCTCCTCAAGCCTTTGGCGGAAGCCGGAGTTCCCATCCATCACATTCACGGCGACAATGACAAGGTCGTTCCCTTCGACGCCAACACCGGCGAACTGGCCACGCGCTACGGGAAGTTCGGCGGCCCGATCGAGCTCGACGTGATCAAGGGTGGCGGACACGACGGATGGCCGGGTTGGTTCCAGTCCGCCAAGTTGACCCATTTTGTTATTTCCACCGCGCTGGGCCTCCCAACGAAAACGGAGGCGGACGGATTTCGACCGCTCTTCAACGGCAAGGACCTCACGGGTTGGGACGGCAATCCCGATCTCTGGTCGGTGAAGGACGGCGTGATCACCGGCCGGACGACCAAGGCGAGCCCTCTCAAATACAACCAATTCCTCATCTGGCGTGGCGGTGTGCTCAAGAACTTTGAACTGCGACTCAGAGTCAAGATGACCGGCAACAATTCCGGCATCCAATATCGCAGCCGCGAAAACGCCAAACGCTGGTCGGTCAGCGGTTATCAATGCGATGTGATATCTGCCGCTCCGTTGGCAGCGATGCTCTACGAAGAAGGCGGCCGCGGCATCGTCGCGCAAAACGGTCAGACCGTCGTGATCGATCCTCAAGGCAAACGTTGGTTGAGCAACACTCGCATTTCGGCCACCGCTGGCGACACTGCAGATTGGCACGAATACACCATTATCGCCCGCGGCAACCACCTCATCCACAAGCTCGACGGCATGGTCACGATGGAGCTCTTCGACCACGAGGAGGCGAAACGTTCGTTGGAAGGCATTCTCGCATTTCAGATGCACGTTGGTGCGGCCATGACTGTTCAGATCAAGGACGTCCTCCTGAAGGAATTGCCTGCCGGAGGATTGCTCGCTTACGCCAAACCGAAGAACGCCAAAGAGATCGTCGTCAATAAACCGACTCCTGCTGCGAGGCCGAAGAAGGTCGCCGTCAAATCGGGCCAGGTCGACGGCGCGAAATGGATCTGGCACTCCTCCCCCGCCACCAGCACGCAATCACGACTGCGGAAGACCTTCGAGGTGAAGAATCTCAAGCAGGCCATCCTCCACGTCACTTGCGACAACGGCGCTCAGGTCTTCCTCAACGGCAAACTCGCGGTCAACAATCCCGACTGGCACCAACCCAGTCGCGTTGACGTGACCAAGTTCCTCAAGCCCGGCGAAAACGAACTTCGCGCCGAAGCCCGCAACACCGGAGGCATTGGTGGCTTTATTGCCTCGCTGGTTCTGACGGATGGCAAAGGCAAGGAAACCAAGATTCAAAGCGACGCCTCCTGGCAGGCCGCGGCACCAAAGACCGAGAAATGGAAAGCCGCCGTCGTGCTCGCCAACTATGGTAACCAACCGTGGGGCCGTATCTTCGAAGGCAACCGCAGCAGTGGTGGAGGTAGCGCTCCCGGCGAAACCATCGCTGCGGACGAAGTCAAGGTGCCGAAGGGTTTCAAAGTGGAGAAACTCTACAACGTTCCCAAGACCGAACAGGGATCCTGGGTCGCGATGGCCATTGACCACAAAGGCCGCCTCATCGCCTGCGATCAATACGGATCGCTCTATCGCATGAAGCTCCCAGCCACCGGCCGAACCGAGGAACTGCAGCCAGAAAAGATCGACGTCAACCTCGGCAAGGCGCACGGGCTGATCGTCGCCTTCAACAGCCTCTACGTGATGGTCAACGAAGACGGCGCGCGCAACGGCCTCTATCGCATCACCGATGCCAACGACGATGACCAGTACGACACTGTCAAGCTGCTGCACCGCATCCCCGGCGGAGGCGAACACGGACTGCACAGCATGGTCGTCAGCCCGGACGGCAATGGCTTCATGCGCGGTTTCAGCGGACGCGCCGGCGGCTACATCTGCAGCGTGAATCCCGACGGCAGCGATTTGGAGTTGTTCTGTCACGGCTTCCGCAACGAGTTTGATATTGCCTTCGATCTCGGTGGCCAACTCTTCACCTACGACGCTGACATGGAGTGGGACATTGGCACGCCCTGGTATCGCTTTACCCGCGTGAACCATTGTGTGAGCGGTGCGGACTTCGGTTGGCACTCCGGCGCTGGCAAATGGCCTGACTACTATCCGGACAATCTCCCCGCCACTCTCGACATCGGACCCGGCAGTCCTACCGGAGTCGTTGCCGGCAAGGGCGCGAAATTCCCCGCCCGCTACCAACGCGCCATCTTCATCAACGACTGGACCTATGGAACCATGTGGGCCATCCACCTCACGCCCAAGGGAGCCAGCTACACCGCCACCAAGGAAGATTTCCTCCACGGCAAACCGCTCCCGCTCACCGACGTCGTCATCAATCCCCAGGACGGAGCGATGTACTTTGCCGTCGGCGGCCGCCGCACCCAATCCGGCGTCTATCGCGTCACCTACGTTGGCACCGAATCCACTGCGCCGGCAAAGGCCCTCCCGCTCGGCAAAGACTTCGCCACTCGCGCCAAGTTGGAAACCTTCCACGTTGAAGGAGCCAACCCCAAAACAGTGATCGCCCACGCCTGGCCGCATCTCAACCACGAGGACCGCCACGTTCGCTTTGCTGCGCGCGTGGCCATCGAACGACTCCCCGTCGCTACCTGGAAAGAAATGGCTCTCCACGAATCCCGCCCCAACGCCATCATCGCAGCCACCATCGCGTTGGCTCGCGTCAGCGGCAAAGTGGACGCCTTGCAGGACTGGCCTCACACCAAGACTTCATCCCCACCGATCGCGCCCATCGAAAAGAGGAACGAAGCCCTCCAGAACCGCCTTTGGAAATCCCTCGAGAAACTCGATTGGCAACAACTGTCCACAGAGCAGAAGCTTGCCGCCCTCCGCGCCCATCAACTCGTCTACACCCGCCTCGGCAAGCCCGGTCCGCAGAAATGCCGCGAACTCGCCGCCCGTTTCGAAAAGGCCTTCCCCACCTCAGACCCTTACCTCAATCGCGAACTCACCCAACTCCTCGTCGCCGTCGATTCCAGCAAGGTCGTTTCGCAAACGCTCGCCCTGATGGCCACGGCCGCGGACAGTTTCGAAAACATCGGCAGCAACGCCGTCCTTAGTCGCAACGACGGCTACGCTCGCGCTGCCCGCGCCGCCGCCGTCAGTCGCCCCAACACCCAACAGATCGCCGATCTCGTCGCCCTGCGCAGCGCCAGCGCCGGTTGGACGCCGCAACTCCGCAAGACCTACTTCTCCTGGTTCCAGCGCGCGCGGAAGTGGAAGGGCGGCAACAGCTTCAAGAACAACATCGAGAACATCCGCACGGAAGCCCTCGCGTTGATCGCTCCCGACAACGAATGCGCCGACCTCGAGGCCCTCAGCTCCGCGCCCCCAGCCGTCATCCCTAACTACGTTGCGCCGAAGGGCCCGGGCAAGGACTACACCCTCAACGAAACCGTTCGCCTCGCGCAGACCAAACTCACCGGCCGCAATTTCACGAACGGACGAAACATGTATCGCGCCGTCATGTGCGGCACTTGCCATCGCTTCAACGGCGAAGGCGGCAGCATCGGCCCGGACCTCACCGGCTCCGGCAACCGTTACACCATCCGCGACCTGATGGAGAACATCATCGATCCGGGCAAGGTCATCTCCGACCAATACGGCACCCACGAGATCACCACCAAGGCCGGTGACTCCATCATCGGCAAGATCATCGTGGAAGAAGACGGCCAGTTGATCCTGATGACCAATCCGTTCGCCCCGCAACACCAGACCACCATCGCCACGAGAGACATCGCGAAGAAGGAGGAACGCAAAGTATCCATGATGCCCCCAGGCCTCATCAACGCTCTCAACGAACAAGAGCTCCTCGACCTCATTGCCTACCTCCTCGGCGGCGGCGACGCGAAGCACAAGATGTTTGTAAAGTAGCGTCATTCAGAGGCCCTACGGACAGATTGAAGAAGTCGAACAGGTTTGCGACGCTAGCAGCACATTTCAAAAGCATCATGAAAACAAGAATCCCCTTATTCCTGCCCCTGGTGTTGAGCCTCTATCTCAGCCTGGGGAGCGCCTCTGCCTCAGATATCCTCTGGAGCCAGTACTGCCAACACCTTGGCAGAATGAAACTGTTGGTTCACTTGGACTGCGATCCGACCGCCGATTTCAAGGGCAAACCCGAGGCGGTGAAGCTGTGGCTGCGCGACAATAACGGCGACGCATGGGGACATGCCGGAACTGAGCCGGTCAAACGTCTGACCGCCACGGCTTTGTTCGCGCTCGATTCGTGGCCGCGTCACACCCGGAAGCTCTTCAAGGTCACCTGTGGTGATTCGTCTTGGGAAGGCACATTTCGCGCGGAACCGAAGTCAGGTTCAGTCCTGAAACTCGCCGGTCTTTCCTGTCACAAGGACATCGCCTGGCCGTGGAAAGAAGCGATTGCTGAAGTGATCGGGCACAACCCAGACCTGGTGTTCTTTTCCGGCGATCAGATTTACGAGAACGATTACGGCAGCCCGATGTTTCGCGCCATGACCAAGGCGGAAGTTCCCGAGGGAATGAAAAACTATCTCACCAAGTGGCGTAAATTCGGCGAGGCGTTCCGCGAACTGATGCGCGATCGCCCGACCATTATGATCACCGACGATCACGACGTCTTTGCCAACGATCTCTGGGGACGGGGCGGTGTGCGGATGAACGGCAACCGAACGACTGGCGGTTACCCCACGCATCCCGATTGGGTCAACGCCGCCGAGTTTACGCAGACGGGCAACCTGCCCGATCCGGTCAATCCGGGTCCGCATGGCGATGGCGTATTGGCCTACTACACCGCCCTGGAATATGGCGGCGTGCGCTTCGCCATTCTCGAGGATCGCAAGTTCAAGAGCGCTCCCTCGGAGGTCATCAAGAAGCTGATCGCGCCGCCCGGTTTCCGCTGGCCCAAAAAACGCAAAACCGATTTCCATATCGAAGTGGTGCTGGACCCCGACTACGACTGCACGAAGCTCGATCGGCCAGATCTGAATCTGTTGGGCCGAGAACAGGAGTCATTCCTTAAGCGCTGGTCGAAGAACCTGAAGCAATCCGGCAGCATCGGCGCGGTGTTGACCTCCAGCCCTTGGGCGCACGTGGCGATGTATTCTCCCACGTCCGCGGACACCGATTCAAATGCCTGGCCGCAGTCAGGAAGAAATCGCGCCTTAAAAGCCATCGGTGATGCGCCGGTCGTGATGCTTCATGGCGACGTCCACCTCGGCACCCTCGGTCGTCATGGTCTCAAGAACTTTAATGATGGTCCGGTTGCCTATTCGCTCCCTTCGTTTTCATCCCGAGCCAGCCGCAAATGGAATCCCCTCGAAGCCGGCAAGAACCGCCAAGCCGGCGCCCCCGAAAACACCGGCGAATTTCACGACCGCTTCGGAAACAAGGTCACCATGTACGGAGCCGGCAACGGACTGAATGGCTATGGCATTATTCTCTTCGACACCAAGAATCGGCAGACCGAATTGCAGTTTCACCCGATGAACGAGGAGCGCAAACCAATCAAGGCAAAGGTTTCGGGCTGGCCGCACACCGTGAAATTCTAGCCAGATCCTCCAAGGCCTCGTGTCGCTCTGCTAAGGAATCGGGATCAGCCGTGTCATTCCAGCGTATGAACACGCTCTTGAGATTCTCGGCTGCACTGGCGCCCTACCTGGCAGCCACCGGTTCCACCCAGGCGTTGATATCGGTTGCCACGCTTGCCAAATCGCAGGCGCGGAAGATGGGCATCGAAGTCAGGTCAAATGCCGCTGGCCCCAAGCATGTGCAGGTTCAAATCGAGTTCACGCGAAAAGGGCGGTTGCAAAAATTTGGCACCGACAAGGACGGCCGCATCGTACTGCGTCTCCGCGACAGCAACAAATCCGTTGCGGCAGGCAGCCGGACTTTGTTGGTTGCCCCCTTGCAGTTCCAGCAGCCAAAGCCCGGTCGGGTGAGCGTCGCTATCATGGCTCGTCGGGATCAAGTCGCTCACATGAGCGTGATGATTCATGTGATGGAGGGAATGTCGATGATGGCCTTCAATCTTGAGCTCAAAGAGTTTGTAGATCTGGCAGATCTGGACCGCCGCGGGGCCGAAGTCGAAGGGAAATAGCAAACCCCAACCAGCAGCTGACGTGCGCCCTTGGAGTGCCCCCGTTCTTTGGGCCAAACGCTATGAGAGGTTTTGTTTGGGCT
>JBMYQZ010000122.1:0-10535 GCA_049601855.1 Limisphaerales bacterium
GCGCATGAACGCCGCAATTCATCCGCCGCCCGCAGGGCGAACGCCAGACGTGCCAGCATGATCGCGATCCCGCACAACCAGATCGCCACGATGTAATTCCGGTAGCCGGTTGAAGCGATCGATGAAACTCCGTTCTCCGGCATCGGCGCCGGAACTGCCAATGGCTGGGAGCTGTGTACGTCCGAGATCTCGGGCGTGGCAACCGCCGTGTGTTCGACCGGCAACGTTTGTTGATAATCGAAGTAGGCCCAGGTCAGAAAACCGGACAACAACACCGTCACCAGCGAAGCCAACGAAAGCAGATAACGCAGGTTGGGACGTTTCGTCGTGGCAAAGCGCAGTGAGGCCGCGAGCGCCACGGCCGCGATCGCGCCTTGCCAGAGGGTGTGCAAAAGGGTGGAGGCCAAGGTCTGCCAATCCGTCCCGGAGAAGTGACTCAAGAAACTCATCGTGACGCCTCCTCGACACCCGCGCCGTAGGACGGACATTCCTGTCCGTCTCGTTGGACAACCACAGTCATCACACCATGACCGACGGACAGGAATGTCCGTCCTACGTTCGCGGCGGGGAGCGTCGGTTTGAATCGAAGATTCCTCATTTGTTGGCCTGGGCTTTCTTGCGTTGGTCGATCATCTGGCGGATCTCTTTCAATTCGGACTCACTGACATCGGCATCCTCGAGCAAATGCTGCATCACCGAAGACACCTTCCCGCCGAACACGTTGCGCAGGAGATTCTGCATCATCGGACCCAGCGTCTGGCTCTGGGATTCCTTGGGTTCATACACATGTGCATTCCCTTTCTGGCTGCGCGAGAGAAACCCCTTCTTCTCCATGTTCTGCATGATCGTGAGCACCGTCGTGTAAGCGCGCTCCTTGCCGTCGGGCAAAGCCGCGAGCACTTCGCGCACGGTTGCGGACCCCCTCTCCCACAGCACCGACAGCACTTGGAGTTCGAGATTCGAAGGTTGATTGGACGTCTTAGGCATGTCTACTAAGAACTTAATACTACAAAGATAGTAGGTGGCAAATGGGAATTTGGAGAGGTGTCGAAATCGGCGCCAATGACGGCGACCATTGGAGATGAAGGAGAATGTCTCGGACAAAACGAGCATTGACATCTCTACTTTGCAATGCAAAGTAAATCCATGAGTTCCAACGATTGGGCGGAAGAGAATCTGCAGGTGATTCGCACCTTGATGGAGCGGGCGTCGGTTTATCGGCGGAAGATGGCGCCGATGATGTTCTTGGCGGCGAGCGTGGGTACGGCGGGTGGATTCGTCGCGCAACAGATTGGCATTCAGTCGATGCGTTCCTTTTCATTCTATTGGAGCTTGATCGCCGCGGTGATTCTGCTGGTGTCTGGCTACATCGTGCGGGGGCAGGCGATCGGCAGTGGAGAGCAATTCTGGACGGCGCCGACCAAGCGGATCTTCCTCGCGTTCCTGCCGGTGTTTGTCGTGGGAGGCGCCTTGGGCTTGACCTACATCGTGGGACCGGATGCGCCGTTGCAGAAGGGTGGGCATCTGCTGGTGGTGGCCTGGTGTTTTCTCTACGGCCTGGGCCTTCATTCCGCCGGGTTCTTTGTCGCGAAGGGAATTCGACGGCTGGGGTGGTTCTTTATTATCGCGGGTTTGGCAATGGGATTTCTGACACTCCAGCCGAACCAATCATTTTTGCGGATGAATCCGAGTTTTATCATGGGCGCAGTCTTTGGTGGGCTGCACCTGCTGAGCGGGATTTACCTGTTCTACACGGAGCAGGGAGATGCAGGCGCGTGAATCTGGAAGCGTTTTCGAAGCTGGATCGAACGATCCACGAGAAAGGTCGCATGGCGATCATGTCCTTGCTCGCGGCCACGCCGGAGATGTCGTTCACCGAAATACGCGACACCTTGCAGCTTACCGATGGCAACCTCACGACCCACATCAAGAAACTTCAACAGGCGGGCTACGTTGGCGTGACCAAGTCCTACTCCAAGAAACGTCCGCTCACGACCTGCTCGCTGACGAAGGAGGGTCGCAAAGCGTTTGAGGACTACTTGAAACTGCTCGAGGAAATCGTGCAGGGGCATCAGAAGGAAAAGTGATCATGTTTGAACGAAACGAGAATGCGGCTGGTCATTGACTTTGTAATGCAAAGTTTATTAACCACAGATAAACACAGATCAGAATTCATCGCTCCAAACGCAGGAGGGGAGTGCGTTGTTCGACAATATCAGTACCCAGAAACCAACGATGATCACCATCCCGTTTCCCCATCTGTGTCTATCCACGTCCATCTGTGGTCAACCATTTTGAGTTCGAAGAATCAGGCACACACGAATCAAACCTCATGAAGATCATACGCGCAGAACATCTGGGAATGTGCTTTGGCGTCCGGGACGCGATCGCCTTGGCCCAGGAAGCCGCCGCCCATGAACCGGTAACGGTGTTGGGCCAACTCGTTCACAATCGAACCGTCCTCGACCGCATGAGACAGACCGGAGTGGAATTCGCCGAGCGGCCCTCGGAGGTCCGCACCCGGAAGGCCGTGATCTCGGCCCATGGCGCGTCCGATCGCGCTATCGGTCGGGCGGAGGCGGCGGGTTTGCAACTGGTGGATACGACCTGCCCGCTGGTCGGGTTTGCCCATCGGGCGGTGAGAATGCTCGTCGGCGAAGGCTTTCACCCAGTGGTTATCGGCAAACGCGATCACGTGGAGGTAAGGGGGCTCACAGAGGATCTGCCGGAGGTTGACATCCTGCTGACCGAGGAGGAAGTCGAGCGACTGGTGGAGCGGAGTCGTTTTGGAGTTTGCGCGCAGACGACCCAGCCCATCAATCGCGTGCGCGGATTGGTCACGGCCATTCAACGGCGCTTCCCGCGATCCGAAGTGCGCTTTGTGGATACGGTGTGTCAGCCAACCAAGCAGCGACAACAATCCGCAGTTGATTTGGCGGCGCAGTGCGATGTGGTCGTGGTCGTGGGCGGGGCGAACAGCAACAACACCCGTGAGCTGGTGGAGACTTGTCGGACGAAATGCCAGCGGGTGCATCACGTGCAGCTTCCGAGCGACCTGCACGCAAACTGGTTTCGCGAAGACGACGTGGTCGGGCTTACCGCGGGGACATCCACTCCAGACGACGTGATTCAGGCGGTGGAAATGGCGATGAGCCGTGTGCAATGCAAACAGGAACAAAAGGAACAGGTATGAAGATCAGAACCTTGGCGAGAGTGGCCGGTCATCTGGTGAAGCAGGGCGTCCGCGCAGTGGTGAAGCGGGTGACCAAGCCGACCGACGAATCGTTGGAAGGCGTCGATTGGGAACGATGGGCCCAATACTTTCGGCGTAATCGGGAGCAACGCGTGGAACCGGATTGGGACAAGAAGACCGGAATGCAACGCGAAGGCATTCGCAAGCTGCTGCCGTCACTGCAGCAATTCGAACTGGGTGACGGTGGCGGTCCGGCCTGCCTGATCGCGTTCAATGCCGAGGATCTCCGGGATACATCCGTGGAGATCAAGGCGGTCATCGACGCGTGGTTTGACGAGGAACGGGAGCATTCGCGATTGCTCGGGGCCGCGGTGGAACGATTCGGCGGGCGGCATTTGAAAGGTCATTGGAGTCATACTGCGTTCTGTGCCGTTCGCAAGACCATGGGCGTGCGCTTTGAACTGCAGGTCCTGTTGCTGACGGAGATCGTGAGCGCGGCATACTATCGCGTCCTGCGACGTCATGCGGGCGATCAAGCGATGAAGGACATGTGTTCCCTTATTCTTCGTGATGAATCGGGGCACATCGCGTTTCACCTGGATCGATTGGAGGCGGCGGACAAATCAGTCCTGGGATTGCGGCGCAAGGTCTGGGAGGCGCAATTTTGGATGTTCGGGTATATGGCTGCGGGGGTGCTGTGGGCGAATCACGGTCCTTGTCTTCGTCCCTTGGGCGCCACGAACGCGGAGTATCTGCGTGAGGTGCGCCGGAGAATCTTTCGCTTCGTTGCGGGATTGAAACGGCGGGCCATCTTTCGGGAGGTGTCTCCGGCGCTTGCTTGATGCCGCCGTGGATTGCGCCTAATGTCAGCATCATGCGTTTCATTCTTGCGATCCTGTTCTGTGCTTCGGTGGTGTCGGAGGCAGCCGAGAAATCCAAACTGGAGGAACAACTGCGCGCTGCTGTGGCTGCCTATCGGCGGGGAGATCATCAGGGGGCTTTGAAGACCTTGGACATCGCGGTGAAGGATCACCCGAAGTCGATCGCCGCCTGGGCGAACCGGTCGCATATGAACACCGCCCTCAAGCGCTACCCGCAGGCGGTCGCGGATGCCACGGCGGCGTTGAAATTGGATTCGGACGATGCCGAACTCTACCAAATGCGCGGTGAAGCCCATTTCCGCAACGTGCAGATGGAGGAAGCGATCAAGGATTTTGATGAGTTCATCAAGCGGCGTCCATCACGCGAGCCGCATCATTGGCAACGTGGTATTGCCCACTATTACGCCGGACAATATGCCAAGGGGCGGCGTCAGTTTACGGTTCACCAGACGGTCAATGGAAACGACGTGGAGAACGCCGTGTTTCATTTCATCTGTACGGCGAAGGCGATCGACGTGAAGACGGCGCAAAAGGAGTTCATCAGCATCAGTGGTGACAGTCGGATCCCGATGTTTCAGATTCATCGTTTGTTTGCGGGCAACATGACGGTCGAGCAGGTGTTGGAGGCCGCTGGTCGTCCGTCCCCAGACGACATTCTCAATCGCCGCCCGCTGACAGCGGCCGCGAAGGTGCGCCAGGAGTTTTACGCAAATTACTACATCGGTCTCTATTACGATTCCCACGGTGAAGCGAAGAAAGCCGGGGATTACATCTTCAAGGCGGCCAAGACGGCGGATTTGAACGGCTACATGGGCGACTGCGCCCGGGTGCATGCCGCGTTGATCCGGCGGGCGGAGAAGAAGAAGACGGCGGCGCCCAAAACGGAAGCAACGACATCCAAGTGAGCCGTAGAACGGACATACCTGTCCGTCGCGTTGGGAGTGAATCTTCAGAAGACGGACAGGTATGTCCGTCCTACGGATGGAAGGAGTAATCGGTTGTTGGTTAAAGCCGGACTTCCACTGCTTCCGCCGCATTCCGCGCTTTCTCGCGCGCTTCTTCGATTGAGGCGCCTCTGGCAACAGCGACTCCGAGACGGCGTTTGCCTTTGACCTCCGGTTTGCCGAAGAGCCGGATCTGGGTGTCCGGTTGAGTGAGGGCGGCATCGAGGTTGGCGAACTCCACTTTGCCGCTGTCACCCTCCACGAGAATGACGGCGGATGCGCTCGGTCCGTGTTGCTGGATGTTGGGAATCGTCAATCCGAGGATCGCCCGCGCGTGCAGGGCGAATTGCGGAAGGTCCTGCGAGATCATTGTCACCATGCCGGTGTCATGTGGACGTGGGGAGACCTCCGAGAACCACACCTCGTCGTCCTTGATGAAAAGCTCCACGCCGAAAATGCCACGGCCGCCGAGACCATCCGTGATCTTCTTTGCGTAATCCTGCGCCTTGGCGCGGGCGGTGTCGGACATGGGTTGCGGCTGCCAGGATTCGCGGTAGTCACCATCGACTTGGACGTGTCCGATCGGTTCGCAAAAAGAGGTGCCGTCCTTGTGCCTGATGGTGAGTTGCGTGATCTCGTAATCGAAATCGACGAAGCCTTCGACGATCACTTTGCCCGCCCCGGCGCGCCCACCTTCTTGTGCGTAATTCCATGAGTATTCGATGTCGGCTTCGGTCTTGACCGTGCTCTGTCCTTTGCCGGAGGACGACATGATCGGCTTTACCACGCAGGGCATGCCGATCTCGGCGATGGCCGCGCGAAACTCTTCCTCGGTGCCGGCAAACTTGTACGGCGAAGTGAGCAAGCCAAGTTCCTCGGCCGCGAGACGACGAATGCCTTCGCGGTTCATCGTCAGCTGCGTGGCGCGAGCAGTGGGGATGATCGTGGCGACGCCCTCGGCTTCGAGTTCGGCGAGGGTATCGGTGGCAATGGCTTCGACTTCCGGAACGACGAAGTGCGGTTTCTCCAGTTCGATCACCTCGCGGAGTTTGGCGCCGTCCAGCATGGAAAAGACGTGGGAACGATCTGCCACCTGCATGGCTGGGGCATTCGGGTAACGATCGCAGGCGATCACCTCCACTCCGAGGCGTTGCAGTTCGATCACAACTTCCTTGCCCAGTTCGCCCGACCCGCAAAGCAGGACCCGGACGGCGGTTTCTGAAAACGGCGTGCCAATGGCGGAACTCATGCGGATTGACTATCGATCGGGATGGGCGAAGTCAATCGGGAGCTATTCACAGGCATCCAGACGCCTGCCTGCGCCATTGTCTCGCCGCGGAACGGAAGGAATGTCCGGTGGCAAGCAGCGGCAGCAGGCTGGCGAGGAAAAGATGCCAGGCGTAGGCGATCCCGAACTCTTGCCGGATGTAGATGGCCGAGTTGGAGTCACTCAGACTTTGGTCGAGGCAACCAAGCGCCAGGAACGTTGCCAGGGGAAACGTGATGATGCCGGAGCGTTCGTCCTTTCGATGGAGCAATACGAAGGCCACAACGAGGGCTGCCGAGACGGTCCATAATCCGGACGGCGTCGAGATGAGCTGGGGAATGAGCGGGATTGATCCAAACGGGTCCAGGGTCATACGCGGATGGTGGTACGGTGGCCGCTCTTTGCAGGATGACTCCACCGATAGGCCACTGGATAACGAAGAAAGAAACCGACGAATGTGCCGAGGAACAAAGCGGTTGCTGGTTTCTGCCACGGCCACCAGTTTGGTAGCCATTCGGGAACTTCGGCGGTAAGCGAGCCGGCGACGAACAGTTGGGCGATGAATGGAAAGCAGGTGAGGGTGATGCCCAGTACACTCCCTAAAACTCCGCCGGTGAGCCGGCCGGCGCTATCGGTGTGTCGCAGGACCACAGCTGCCACCGCGATGACCGCCAGGACCGACAGCACCACGGACAGCAACAACCCAAAAGGGATGTTGTGAATCGTGTTCGGTGGTGGACCCGGTCCCAGCCAAGCAATCATGCGGTGTGCAAGAAGGTTGAACGGTCCCGCGGTTGATGCAACTACGGGAGATTCTTGAGGTGGGTGCAACTCTGGGCAGCTTGGTCAAAGCCGAATTATCGGAAGGCGGAAACCAATAGGTCGTAATTGCGCCCCGATATCTTCTACGCCCGATCTCCGCATCGGAGATTGGCGATCAGGTGATCAGGTGGCCGGCGTGTCGGGCTGGTCAGGTTTGTCACCGGCTGGGCTGGCGGGTGCGATCTTCTTGCGCTTGCCCAAGAGCCTTCCAGCGCGAAATGCGGTGGCCAGGCCGGCCGGGACCTGAGCTTCGGCTTCCACGACGCGGGCACGCATCTCGGATACGCGGGCGACCATCTCCTGCTCTTCGGCGACGGCTGCGGCGCGGCGGACTTCGGCCTGTGCCTGGGCAATCAGCTTGTTGGCTTCAGCTTGCTCGGCTTGGAGTTTGGCGCCAACGTTGCCGCCGACATCCACGTCGCCGATGTCGATGGAGAGGATTTCGAAGGCGGTGTTGCTGTCGAGGGCCTTGTCCAAAACGGTCTGGGAAATTCGGTGCGGGCTTTCGAGGACTTCCTTGTAGTTGGCCGAGGAGCCGATCGACGAAACGATCCCTTCGCCGACGCGGGCAATGATGGTTTCCTCGGTGGCGCCGCCGACAAATCGTTTGAGGTTTGAACGCACGGTGACACGGGCTTGGGCACGGATGACGATTCCGTCCTTGGCGATCCCGTCGATGGTGCGTCGACCGGAGCTGGCTCCGGGACAATCGATGACCATCGGATTCACGGAAGTCCGAACGGCTTCGAGAACCGACTTGTCCGTGCCCTTGGTCGCAAGGTCGATCGCGCAGGCGTGATCGAAGTCCAATTCGATCTCCGCTTTGCGAGCGGCGATCAAGGCAAGGATCACGAGTTTCACATCGCCACCCGCGAGATGATGGGTCGAGAGTTGATCAATGGAGACGCTCAGCCCGGATTTGACGGCAGTGATGCGCACATCCACGACCATCCCGACCGGAACGCGTCGCAGTCGCAGGGCGACGAGTTCCAAGATCGCGACCCGGGCACCGGAGAACAGCGCGCGAATATAGATCATCCCAAAGTTCAGGAGAACGATGGAGATGATGAGGAGGATGAGGCCACCGACCGCCCAGGCAATTTTGTCAAAGGGCGAAGGCAGGAAAGCGAGCAGCGGGGCGATGATGGTCATGATTCAGGTTCCGATGGAGCCTGGACACAAGCCACGATTCCATGAGCGGAAGTATGGGCTGCGAAGTGATGGCGGCAAGGATCATCCGTTGAAATTTGCGGTGGGTTTCACTGAAGCTTCGGCTTTCCATCCGGCTCATTCCTTGATCGTCGATCAGGGGACGTCCTCATTCTGGTCCAGTTCGAGCTGAATGCGCCCCGAATAGTCCGCAAGGATCTGTTGGATGACCGCTTCCCGGTCGGGCAGATTGGCGAACAGTTCCCGAAACTGTTGCTGATGTTGCTCGGTGAACTGGCGCAGAAACTCCTCGTCAGCCGGGTCCTGGTTGCGTTTCACCAGATTACGAAGTGTGGAGATTTCGGACTGCATGAAGAGAATGAGCAGTTCGAGGTGGCGGACCCGTTCGTCGAGCGTCATGTGAGATTGTCTTCGGTGGTTCCCGAGGGTTCCGAAAAGTTGCACATCATCTTGAGATCGACAAGCCCACTGCAATCGTGACTTGCCGTTGATTTATCCCTGCGCCATAACCCGCGCATGAATTCCAAGGAGGCGTTCGTAGCTCTTAACATGATCGAAGGTATTGGGCCCATCCGGGTTCGAAAACTGTTGGAACAATTTGGTGAGCCACAAAATGTACTGGGGGCATCGAAGCTGGAGTTGCTGCGGGTGCACGGGATTGGCGAGGAGGTGGCGGATGCGATCACGGGTTGGGAAACTTCGATCAAGCTTGAGCAGGAACTGAAGGCGATCGAGTCGTCAGGATGCCGCGTGGTCACACAACCCGATGAGGAATATCCGGCGTTGTTGCGGGAGATCTATGATCCACCGATCGTGCTCTATGTTCGCGGTGAGCTTTCGGCCAAGGACCGCAACGGAATTGCGATGGTTGGCTCGCGACAGACCACGCACTACGGGATCGAGACGGCGCGTAAGCTTTCTTATCAGTTGGCCTATGCCGGGGTGACGGTTGTCAGTGGTGGTGCGCGCGGGATAGACACGGCGTCGCATCAAGGTGCGTTGTCCGCGAAGGGGCGGACGATTGCGGTGCTGGGGACGGGCATCAATATCGTGTTTCCGCCGGAAAACCGCGATCTCTTCGATCGCATCGCCGAGAGTGGAGCGGTCGTGAGCCAATTCCCCTTCAATCGTCCGGGTGACAAACAATCCTTTCCGATTCGCAATCGTATTGTGGCGGGCATGACGCAAGGGTGTGTCGTGGTGGAAGCCGGTCGGAATAGTGGGGCTCTGATTACGACGCGTTTTGCGACGGACTACGGGCGGCATGTATTTGCCGTTCCCGGTCGGATTGACTCGCCACGCAGTAAGGGCTGTCATGATCTGATCAAGAACGGCGCAAAGTTGTGCGAAAGCGCGGAGGATATTCTCGACGAATTCGAATACATGTTTCCAGCGAGCAATCGTCCGCCTTCTCCGGCGGAGACGGGAGAGTTGCCCGGCCTCGACCTCTCGCCTGAGGAGGCAGGTGTGCTCGATCTGTTGGAGAAAGGATCGCAAAGCATCGACGAGATTATTCGTCACTCCGGATTGACGGCATCCAAGGCCAATGTGGTTGTGATGGGACTCACGATGAAGAAACTCGTGAAGCAACTGCCGGGTCGGGTGTATGAATTGGCGCGGTGAGCGTCGACGATTATTATTTGGTTCAACACGAAAACGGTTCGTCCTCGGTCGGTTGTCGTCAGACCGGTGAGGTGATGCATCCGATCGTGGGGCCGGAGGTGGAAGCACGGTCGCTGTACGTCGATGGTCTGAAATTACGGGAGCGATTTGGGGAATGCGATTCGCTATGCATCTGGGATATCGGGATGGGAGCCGCGGCTAATGCGCTCACTGCCGCGCAGGCTTTGCGTGATCTTACGGGCAAACTGCGGATCATCAGCTTCGATCGCACAGCTTCCGCCCTCGCATTCGCTCGCGACCACGAAGCCAGGTTTGGGTATCTCAAGGACTGCAGACAATCCTTGGATGCTCTGCTGAATGAAGGACGGACCACAATCGAGTTGGACGGGTTGTTGGTTGACTGGGTTTTTCGGGAAGGAGAGTTCCTGGATGAATTGGCAGGGGATTGGCCGGCGCCGGATGCGATCTTCTTCGATGCGTGGTCGCCGTTGAAGAATCCGGGGATGTGGACGCTGCAGGTGTTCGAACAGTTGCACCAACGCCTTGGTCGGCCTTCTTCGTTGGCGACGTATTCGCGGGCGACCTGTGTGCGGGCGGCGTTGTTGTTGGCTGGATTTTACGTTGGGCAAGGACGG
>JBMYQZ010000123.1:0-10509 GCA_049601855.1 Limisphaerales bacterium
CGGCGTCAATTCCACTTTGGCGCGAGTTCATGCCCGTGATCGCGCCTCGGCCGAAGAGGCCCTTGATCGACTCAAGCACGCCTTTGAATTCAATCCTGATCCCACGGAAGTTCCACCGCTCATTCACGATCGTATCCAATGAAGAAACTCCTGCTCGCAATCCTCGCCGTGGCAACCGTAGCTGGCGCTGCTCCCAAGAAACGCTCCGTTCGACAGGCTCAGGACAAACCCAACATCGTCCTGCTGCTTGCCGACGATCTCGGGTATGGCGAACTCGGTTGCCAAGGCAATCCCGAGATCCCAACGCCACATATCGACTCGCTGGCGGCGAATGGAGTGCGGTTTACCCAGGGCTATGTCACCGCCGCGTTTTGCAGCGCCTCGCGGGCGGGGCTCATGACCGGTCGCTATCAGACGCGCTTCGGCTACGAATTCAATCCGATCGGTGCAAAGAACGAAGATCCCAACGCCGGCTTGCCGGTGGGAGAGAAGACCATCGCCGACGTCCTGGTGAACGCGGGCTATGTCACCTCGCTCGTGGGCAAGTGGCATCTCGGTGGCACGGCGAAATACAATCCGATCCGTCGCGGCTTTGATGAGTTCTTCGGTTTCATGCACGAAGGGCATTACTTCGTGCCGCCGCCCTATCACGGCACCACCACCTGGCTCCGTCGCAAGGTGCTTCCCGGTGGTGGCGACGGGCGCTGGCTCTCGGCCGACCAGAAACTCATCTACACCACGCACATGGGCAACACCGAGCCGGACTACGACGCCGACAACCCGATCTACCGCGCCGGCCAACCGGTCGAGGAAAACGAATACCTCACCGACGCCTTCACCCGCGAGGCCGTCGACTTCATCGATCGCAATGCTGACAAACCCTTCTTCCTCTACCTCGCCTACAACGCTGTTCACAGCCCCTTGCAAGGCGCGGACAAATACATGAAGAAGTTCGCGCACATCGAGGACATTCAACGCCGCATCTTCGCCGCCATGCTCGCCAACCTCGACGACAGCGTTGGCGAAGTCCTCAACAAGCTCCGAGAGAAAGGCGTGGAGGAAAACACGCTCATCTTTTTCATCAGCGACAACGGTGGACCAACGCGGGAGTTGACCTCCAGCAACCTCCCGCTCCGCGACGGGAAGGGAAGCGTTTACGAAGGCGGTATTCGCGTTCCCTTCGTCGCGCAATGGAAAGGTCAGCTGTCGCGCAAGATGACGTACGATCATCCGGTCATCAGTCTGGACGTCTTCGGCACAGCCGCCGCGCTTGCCGGAGTGAAACTTGACCGTCGCAAGAAATACGACGGCGTGAACCTCATACCCTATCTCGCCGGCACGAAGAAAGCCCGTCCACACGACGAACTCTTTTGGCGCATTGATCGGCGCACGGCAATTCGTGTGGGTGATTGGAAACTGTTGCGCAATCCGAAACGCGGAAGCTCTCCCGAATGGCAGCTGTACGATCTGGCCAACGACATTTCGGAAAAGAATGACCTCGCGAAGAAGAATCCGGCCAAGCTGAAGGAACTTCTCAAGGCTTGGGAGAAGACCAACGGCGAGATGATCGACCCGGTCTGGAGTCCGCGAGGTTAGCTAGCGCGGGCGCCAGTTTCGATCGATCGCGCGCAGGTATTCTTCAATCCGACGCAGTTGTTTGGACGGCTTCGCACCTGGGGGCGGTGTGTGCAGGGGGAGGAGTCGCTCCTTGACGAGCGGAATGGCGTCTTTTGCTTTCGCTTTAAATTCACTGAGCTGTTCAAGGTGGAAGATAGTCTGGCTGCGAGCCTGCGTGGAAGCGCCATCGGTCTCGATGGCGCGCGCCAATCCATTAATCAAAAAAGGGACGACGATCTCCGGCGCCAAGCCACCGGGCCTGATATAACGGAGGGAAGAGGATCCAATCCCATTGGTGTCGCGGGCATATTCTCGGGCAACACGGACGAACTCCGGCAGGATGACATCGTATTGGTTGGTCATACTGGCGAGTGCGCTGGACGAGGCCCAGCGGGCATCGACGTGGGGGGATCGCAGAAGACGAAACAGGGTGGGGAGCGTCGCCTCGTGATCCGGTCCGATCACCGCCAAGGTAAACAAGCCGAACCACCAGGTCTTGCCGGCATTCGGTCGGTTCGTGATCGTGTTGACGACCAAGGGCACCGCCGCCTGCGCATTGGTGCTCATGCCGGAGAGGGAGAGCATTGCCATGGATGATTCACCGGGATCCGGCCCGGCGATCGTGTTGGTCAGGAAGTGAAAGTACTGCGGGCCGGCGTAGCCGAGGGCCATGAATATTTCCTGGCGGCGCGGGGACTTGAGCTGTTCTTGAAAGAATGGATCAACCTCTGCCGGATACTTTTGCGCCAACACGGTGAGCGCGATGAGAGCAGCATTCTTGCGGCGCCCGGCTGGAATGTCGGGATCGCCGAACCACTTCGCCTTCTGCTTGGTGAGCCAGTTATCCTTCTTGGCCAGTTCGGCCACGGCGGAACGGTAGTGCGCCATGAAATATCGAATCGATTCCGGTCCGAACCTCAGAATGACCTCCTTGCGCGCCGGGTCGTGGAACACTGTGCTGTCGTTGCCGCGTTGGGCGAGCCAGTTGCTGACGGTCAGATCTCCACTGGTTGGCTCGGCGGCATTGAAAACCAACAACGTAGCCATTACGCCCAACAGGCAGAGGAACAAGATCAGTCCAATGATCCTACGACGGTCGGAATTCGCGCTTGGATTCTCCTCCTCGGCCGCCTTCTCGCTCATTCCTTCAGGTCGTAGCAGAGCAGGACGTCCTGATCGCGAAGGAACAATTTGCCGTTGGCGACGACGGGGTGGGCCCAGCTGTTCCGTCGCGTTCGATCAGGAGGATCGAAGCGTCCCTTCTCACGGTAGCCGCTCGGGGAAGCCTCGATCAGGGCAACGGAGCCGTTGCCGGTTTCGCTGCGGGTGATCAAGTGGCCATCCGCATACGTGATCGCGCCTTTGCCGACACCGCGATCTCCCCACATTTCACTGCCGTTGGTGATGTCGATGCACTTCCAACCACCGCGATCGGAATGGCCGTAGACGTATTTGTCCACCAGCACGATGCCGCCGTGGTGATTGATGAGGTCCTTGGTCTCGTAGAGCCTGCGGGTGGTGAGTCTTCCACCGGCGCTGTTGATCTGAAAGGCGTGACTGCCGACCTTGTAACCCGAGGTGACGAAGACAATGTTGTTGTAGACCACGGGCGTGGGAATGACGGCGGTCTGTCCGCGCCGGGGAATGCGCCAGACGAGATTCCCGTTCTCAACATCGAGGCCGACGAGCGTTTGGGCCGTGAGCTGGATGTAATGTTTGCGACCGGGCAGAGGGGACGGGATGACGGAAACATATTGCGCTTCGTCGGTGAACTGCCGACTGCGCCAGACGGTGGATCCATTGGCGGCGTTGAGGGCGGCGACCGTTCCTTGGCGACCGCCGGGTGTGACGATGACGCGATTGCCGTCGAGAAGTGGTGACTCGGCGTAGTTCCATTGCGAGAACTTGCCGCCCAGATCGCCGGTGAGACTTTGGCGCCAGATCTCCTCGCCGTTCTCCAGGTTCAGGCAGACGAGGTCGCCGAATTGGCCGAGCGCGTAGAGCCGGCGATTGGCCAGATCGATCGCCGGCGTGGACTTGGTACCATCGTAATTGCCACCCTTGCCGCCGACTCGCGAGGAGGTCCACACCCGATTGCCCGTGGCTTCTTCGACTGCGTGCACGAGGCTTCCGTCCGACGAATCGCCCATCGTGATCACCAACCCGCCGCTGACAGCGACGCTGGAATACCCCTTGCCAAGTCCGTTGGCCTTCCAAAGCAACTTGGGACCGTTCGAGGACCACTGTTTGAGCAGGCCGGTTTCGGTGGATCGGTTGTCGCGCCTGGCCCCACGGAACTGCGGCCAGGGATTGGAACTGTTGAGGGCGAAGCCGCCGGAGGAACTCGGCGCGGGCTTACCCATGCCGGAATTGTTCGGAGTCGACGGATTGGAACTGGTCGGCGAGGGCGCGGAGACACTGGAGTTATTGCTGGTCGAGGCAGGTGGTTTCGGTTTGTCGCCGGCATTCTTCAGTGCCATGACGGCACCAAAACCGCCCCCGATCAACACGGCTGTGCCGAGGATGGACAAGGCGATTGCGGTGGGATTCATGCCGGCGCCGGACTTGGCCGGGGCGGGCGTGGGGCCACCCGAGTTTCCGGGCACGACCACCGCAGCACTACAAGCGGGGCAGATTACTTGGCAACCGACAAACTTCGCCTCGGCGCTGATCGGCTGTCTACAACTGGTACAGGAAAAAGTGACATCGCTCATGGGTCTGAAGGGGATTCTGGAATGAGATTGCGTGCCCAACGAGTGGAATGTGCCTGACCGAAAGACGCATCTCGAAGTTTCATGGTTACGCTGGAGGGTGTCAGCAGAAGAAAAAACCGCCGGTCCGAAGACCGGCGGCTCGCGTTTCCCAATGGTGCTGACTCAGAAATTAATGCTTTGAGGTCACCAACTTGCCAACGTTTTGGGGCAACCTGGTGCTGATCGCGAGGCGTTGGGCGGCGAGGCGAACTTCCTTCGGGGCGTTGGACGGAACGATACTCTGAATGGCCGGGGCCAGGAAGCGACCGAGACCCTGCGCCCGCGCCAGCTTCACGGCTTCGGCCCGCGTGGACTGGTCGCCGTATTGCTTGATGGCGGCGGCCAGATTCCGTTGGGTGGAGGGCGGAATCAGTTCGGCCCGTCCGATCATCACGCGGACGAGTTCCTGCGGACGAGGGGTGAGGTTGAGGGGCAGCACGCCGTCGGTCCAATCCTGCGCCAAGGGGTACAACACGCGGACGCCATTCTCCTCAAACCACGAATCCCGCCAAGTGTTCACCATGGCCTTTGCCTCGGCTTCGTAAAGTCCTTCGCTCACCAGGATGCTGATCAACTCGGTGGCGAGTTCCTGGGAGACCTGCTCCATGGGACGAAGGCCTTTCCCGCGTTCCCACTTGACCTCGGCGGTCTTTTTCACTCCACCAATCGTCTGGAACCGGGCGCGGCCATCGCGGACTTCGAGGAACACGAGCCGGGAGATCGGCTTGAGACCGGTGTTCTGCAAGCGGACGCGAGACTCGTCGGATCGGATGGTGACCTTGAGCGGGGAATCAAAATTTCCGATGCCGCGGTAGAAGAGCAGTGTCTCGGTTTCCGTGAGCTTCTTGGCGTCCTTGCCAGTGGTGATTGTCAGCGGGTTGGCCTTGGCTTCGCGGGCGGGGTAGTAGTGACTCTTCTTGCCATCGTGTTGGAGCTTCAATTCGTCATGTTTCAGGTCCGGACGAATCATCACGTTGTCCCAGCGGATGAAGCTGTCGGTGTGTTTGAGTCCGGGAACGTTGAATACTTTCGGGGCGCGCGCCGGTCCGGCGAAGGAAACGCGGGGGAACCATTCCGTGACCGTGCCTTGAGGAAAGCGGACTTCCACGTCCACCTCGAGCGGGTTGGGCGAATAGAAATACAGGACGGGCGTTTCCATGCGTTGTTGGGCGACCCAGAATCGCTTGGCGAACGTGGACTTCATCGGATAGCCCGCGCCGACGCTGTGAGGATGTTTGTCGAGATAGACAACTTGGGCAGGTCGGCGCCGATCTCCGGCCGCCAGGCGAGTTGCTTGCCGTCGGCGCCTTGGAGTGAGGTGAACGTGCCCCATTCGTGCACGACGTAGTCGGCGGTTTTTGGAGTAGCGGAATAACCCGTGAGTGCCACGGCCAGCAGAAGGGAACAGAAGGCGGTTTTCATATTGGCAATCTGACAACTCTGGGCCAGCGTGCCGGTCAGTTCCGTGTCAGTCGTTTGTAAGCAGTTTGTCAGATGAACCGTCGTCATTTTCTCGCTGTATCCGCCGCCGCAACCGTGGCCGCGACATCTCGTCCGCGTTCGCCTTGGGAACGGGAAGTGGGTCTTGTTGCCGCCACGCTTGGTGCCCATCAATCGCATCGCAAAAAAGGCGGCATTGCGCTGGCCGACCTGCCAAAAATCATCCGGCAGGAACTCGGAATGAAGGTCATCGACATGAACACGATGAACTTTGCGAAGCTGGATTTGAAATCCGCAGAAACGTTGCGAAAGGCCGCCGAGCGCGAGCAATGCGTGCTGACCAACCTGAAGCTGAACCAGCGCGGCCTCGACCTGGCCAGCCCGAAGGTGGAAACGCGCCAGCACGCGCTGAAGGTGTTTCAAGCTTCGATCGATGCGGCGAAGGTGATGGGCATGAACTGGGTGCGTCCCCTTCCGCGACCGCAACAGGGTAATCGCAGACTGTTGATCGGGAGCCTGCGCGAGTTGGACGAATACGCGGGGGAACGAGGCTTGCGCGTGTTGGTGGAGAATTTTGGTTGGATGCAAGCGGATCCGAACTCCGTGGTGGGTCTCATTCGTGATGTCGGGCGGGATCAACCGGCTTCGCCGGACACAGGCAATTGGTCGAGCGACGAAGTGCGCTATGCCGGCTTGAAGAAGACCTTTCCGCTCGCAGTGACCTGTGACTACAAGGCGAAGACGTTCAACGCCCAAGGCGAGCACGTGCAGTATGATTTGGAGAAGTGTTTTCGCATCGGGTGGGAAGCCGGTTTCCGCGGACCATGGTGCATCGAGCATGGGCACCGTGATTTGCCGCAGCTCTACCGGAATCTGCGCCGAATCAAGGCGATGCTTGAAGAATGGATGAAGAGCGGTTGAAATCCCGCGCATGAGCATTCCTTCGGTTACACCAGGAGAGACCCGCATGGGCTGGATCGGCACGGGCGTGATGGGGTCGAGTATGTGTGGTCACCTGATCGCGGCGGGTTTCGCGGCGACGGTCTATTCGCGAACACAGTCCAAGGCGCAGGGATTGCTGGACCAAGGCGCAACGTGGGCGGATTCGCCGAAGGCGGTCGCGGAGGCATCGGACATCATCTTTTCCATCGTTGGGTTTCCTTCGGATGTGAAGGAAGTCTTGTTGGGCGAAGATGGCGCGTTGGCCGGTGCGAAGGAAGGCGCCGTGCTGGTGGACATGACCACGAGCGATCCATCGTTGGCGGTGAAGATCGCTGAGGCGGCCGCGGTCAAGGGTGTGCACAGCGTGGATGCGCCCGTGTCCGGCGGCGATGTCGGCGCAAAGAACGCCGCGCTTTCAATCATGATCGGCGGCGACGACGCGGTGGTGAAAGCCCTGCAGCCGTGTTGGGAGGCGATGGGGAAGACAATCGTGCACCAAGGCGGTTCGGGGGCTGGTCAACACACAAAGATGGTGAACCAGACCTTGATTGCCGCGAATATGATCGGTATCTGCGAGGCATTGCTCTACGGCTACAAGGCAGGGCTCGACCTGCCCACCGTTTTGCAGTCCGTCTCCACCGGGGCGGCCGGGAGCTGGTCGCTGTCCAACCTCGGTCCGCGGATCATGGACAACAATTTTGATCCCGGATTCTTTGTGGAGCATTTCATCAAGGACATGGGCATCGCGCTCGCCGAGGCCAAGCGCATGGGGCTAAGTCTGCCCGGTCTGGCCTTGGCGCATCAGCTTTATCTCTCGTTGCAGGCGCAGGGGCACGGTCGCGACGGCACGCACGCCCTCGAACTTGCCCTGGCCCGGATGAGCGGTATCGACTGGCGCGCGCGTTGAGATTTTCCCCGACGTATCGCGACTGGCCAAGTAGGAGAGCAGGGGGTAATTTGTTAGCTCGTGATCAAGCGACCCGCCGTGCCAACCCCTTGCGACCGCGATTGTTTCCATCCCATTTCGATCCGCCGCCCTCGACCCGCGGGAATTGTGCTGGCTTGGTTGTTGTGCGGTTTTGTGTTCTCGGCGGCGGCCCAGCGCGGTGACGTATTTACGCAGGCGTCAGCCATTCGATCGCTGACCCCGGAGCAATTGACCCGGACCCCGGAGGCCGATGTGAACGGCCTGGTGATCTCCGTGTTGCCCGACGGCAAACGCTTCTGCCTGCACGGCGAAACGAACCTGATGATTCTCGATTCGACGGCGGCGCACCGGGTGGCGATTGGTGATCTCGTCAAGGTCAGCGGGCGTTGTGTTGTCGATCCGGATCATCATGTCATTGCCGATGAAATCGAAGTGATCGGCGCGCAGTCTTGGATTCCGGTTGCCACCAAGGATGGCGACCGGCGATTGGGTGATCCGCAGAAGGCGTTTCAGTGGCTGGAGACCAGCGGCTCCATTGTTTCGATGCGCAAGTCAGCCGTCGGTTGGCATCTGTAAATGAATCGTCAGGGGCGTCGTTTTGAGGCGGTCGTGCCGCGGCGGGGCCGACCGGTCACCCGGGATTTCAAACACGCCCTCGTGCAGATCCGGGGCGTGAGCGTTCCCTTGAGCCAGCTGGGGATGCAGTCCTCGCAACTCGTCATCTGGATCGACAACTGGTACCGCATCCAGCTTTTGGAGAAGCCCGTTGACGAGAGGAATCTGCCGGTGCTTGCCATTTCCGAACTCACGCTGGCCGAGGCCGATCAGCTCGAATCCAGCCGGCTGCGGATCCGCGGGCAGATCTTTCGCGTGGAAAGCACCGGAAACATATTCGTGCGAGACCGGACCAGCGAAATCGAGGTGCAGCCGGAACGGGTCGGGATCGTGCGAGTGGGCGATCAGCTCGATGTGCTCGGATTCGCCGAACATCGGGGCGAGAGGGTGGTGGTCACCGATGCCAAGATTCGCGTCTTTGCGGCGCCCAACCCCTCGCAGACACCCGCGGGCAAGGTGGACTTGGTGGAATACCTCGATCGAATTGAAAAGGTCAAACGACTGAGCTCCGCCCAGATCGCCAACGGTCCGCCCGTGCGGATCAACGGCACGGTTACCTTTGTCGATACCAACAACGCGGAAATCTATCTGCAGGACTCGACCGGATCCATCCGTGTCGAGGGGAGGTTCAGCCGGCGTTTCGTGGCAGGTGACCAGGTCGTGGCGACGGGGCATGCGGTGGCCGGCGCGTTCGGTCCGATCCTCAAGGCGGTGGCCATGGATTGGACCGCGCAGGCCGAGCGCCCGATGCCGGCTCCCGCGACGGGCACGGGACTGTTGGCGGGGCAGTATGAAGCGGAACTCATCACTCTCAGCGGCGTGATTCGTCAAGTATACAAGGATGGTTATTTCCGTTGGTTGAAGGTCGTGCGGAGCGATCGGCGATTCGAACTGCGTTTTCCTCTGGACGCCAAGTTGCCGGATCTGTTGATCGGCGCGAATATCCAGTTCTCCGGCGTGGTGCAGTCACGGGTGAACCAAGGCGGCCAGATCGTGGGCGTCAACATTCTCATGGCTGGCGCGAAAGACGTCGAGGTGACCACACCTGCTCCAGCCGATCCGTTTGCCATTCCCGCGAATCCGATCGGGGGCCTCATGGGTTACCAGGCCCGCAATCCTTACACCCGGCCCAAGCGGATCGAGGGTGTCGTCACCCTGGCCTGGCCGGATCGTCTGTTCTTGCAGGACGCCTCGGGCAGTATCGAAGTGCGTCCGGCGCAACGGGTTGACCTGCGGCCGGGCGACCGGGCGGTGGCGGTAGGCTTTCCGCGTTTCGGCGAACTCAAGCCCACCATGGTGGACGCCGTGATTCGGACCTCCGGCAGCGTGGCGCGGCCGGAACCCTTTCCCGTGGAGACGCGCAAGATTTTCCCCTCCGGTGTCAACGGCGAACGCGTCGAACTCCTGGCCACCGTGAACGCCGTGACCGGAAATACCAGCCTGCATTCCTTGGTGGTGCAGACCGGCGGCGTGGTGCTCAACGCTTTGCTGCCGACGGCCTTGGAGGGTGAATCGCTGCTCCGCATCGAGCCGGGCTCGCTCGTGCGCATCACGGGTATCTGCCATGTGCGGTCGGGGTTCGATGGTCGCCCCGGCTCGGTGGACATCCTGCTCGATGACCCAAGCGATGCGGAGGTGTTGCGGGCGCCGAGCTGGTGGACGCCGGGACGCGCATGGACGGTTGTGGCGTTTTGTGCTCTCACGCTGATCGGATCCCTTGGCTGGGTGAAACGTCTGCGCACGAGTGTGTCGGAGACGCGCGAGCAACTGTCCAAGTCCCTGGACGTCAGCCCCGTGGCGGTTGGTGTGATGTCCGCCGATGGCACCCGCCTGTTGGAAGCCAATCGCTCGTTCCACCGACAGTTCGGTTTCCAACGCGGGGACCTTGGAAATCGTTCGATTGCCGAACTGGGCATCTGGCCCTCGCAGGAGGAGCGCGCCAAGGTGCTGCAACTCTGCCGGGAACGAGGTTCGGTGCGCGGGCTGGAATCGGAGATGCGCACGGGCAGCGGCAACACCCTGCACGTGTTGATTTCCGGCGAGTCGATCGAATGGCAGGGGGCGGCGGCGGTGTTGATCGCCGCGCAGGACGTCACGGAACGTTTCGAGCTGGTGAACCAGTTGCGCGAGTCGCAGAAGATGGAGGCTGTCGGCCGGCTGGCGGCCGGTGTGGCACATGACTTCAACAACATCCTGACCATTATCCAGGAAAAT
>JBMYQZ010000124.1:0-10437 GCA_049601855.1 Limisphaerales bacterium
CAGTTGAATCCCAATCGGACCTTCCTCGATCGCGGTATCGGACTTGTAGGTCATCACCTGTTTGCCTTGGAGCCAGACCGTGTACTGGCCGCCCACGGCCTTGATCTTCATCTTGTTCCATTCCTTCGCCTTGAGCAGATCCATCACGCCTTCGGCCTCCACCGGATAACCCTTCCCGGCGATGTAGGGCGACCCGGTCATGTCGCGTTTGAGGGATCCACTGATGCCCAACTGGATCTGTTCCTTGCCATTGCGAATGTGAATCCCAGTATCCACCACGCCTTTGCCAAAGCGGAATTCAAACTCCATCACGAAATCGCGATACTGTTTCTTGGACCACAGAATTGAACCCTTCTTCTTCGGACCGCTATGGATCTTCAGGACACCTTCCTCCGCTTTATACCATCCGGCTTCAGCGTTGCCCTTGGGAGCTTCCCAACCATTGAGATTCTTCCCATTGAAGATCGGCTTCAGTTTCTGGCCGGCCTCGGCCGAGAGACCACCGGCAATCACCGCGAAGAAAACAATCATGAGATTCTTGATCATGCGCGCAAGTGGAAGCCGCGCACGGGTCGATTGCAAGCAATTCGTCAGGACTCGGGCTTCGGTTCATCCGGACCAAGGAACCCGCTCTTGAATTGCTTCGCGTAGTGCATGGTGGACCACATGATCGCCGGGATTCCGATCATGGACGGCAACACCCACGGCACAAACGCCAGGATACCGGGCAGATCCAACTTCCAGATTCGCACAACGAACGTGATCAACGCGGCGGTATGAAACGCGATACCACAACCGATCATGCATTCGATATGCTTGCGCAGCCAAGGACGCGGCCCGGGTGGCAGCTTCAGGTAGCAACGTTGTTCGTTGAAATCCAGCAGGATCAACAGAGCGAGGACGATCAAGATCCAGTAGCGCCCTCGGTAGGAACTGCCCACCAGCATGACAACCCCATATCCAAGCACCGAAATCGCGATGGCAAACTGCATCCACAAAACTCCCAGCAAGAACGGTTTGCGTAGATCGCCCTGTTCCTTGGCCTGCAAGGATATGTCCCCAATCAACGCGCTCGAAAAGGACATCACCGCGAGTAAGACAAGGATCGAAACGAAATGACGTAGCCCCAACACGACCTTTGGTGGCAACGCAGGATTGTCGGTGAAAGTATCGGGCGAGGCATCGCCCAGACACACGAGATCAGCGCGCTGCCCGCAACAAAGTATACCGACCACACGAACAACCTGCCGGCCGTCCGATGAATTTTTCCGCCTTTGGTGGTGAAGGCCGGAATCCAAAACAACAGCAAGCCGGCAATACCAATCCACACATGCGCCGCTCGATACCAATCGTGAAGTGTCTCCATTACGTTTTTCCCGTTCGGGTTCTCAGCTCGATTATTTCCAGGGCGGACGCCCGCAAGACCGAGGATATCTGGACCAAGGACGTGGAACCGCGACTCAAGGGAATGGAAGCATTGATCAAGCGGATCGAAACGGCCATCGCAAAGGTCACAAAGAACGTCGAGGGAGAGGTCCGGACCGTGATCGCCGTCTGGCACAACGATTCCGAAACGTACCTTCATCAGTTGGAACGAATCGCGGGCACGGCCCAGGCGGATTTCAAACGGTTCGAACAAAGCTACGACCGAATGAAGGCCGGCCTGAGGACGGTCGCGACGCGCATCAAAGGTAACGTGACCCACAACGCCGTAGTCCAACACGTTGCGAGTCTGGTGAATTACGAAGAGCGCGATCGATACCGCGCGGGCCGACGTTTCCGACGGCGTGCGCAAGGTGATGCAGCTGTTTTAGCCGGCCGTCAGGAAGCGACTTCGTTTCAGCACGACCGCTTGCGAACCACCGTTAGAGACAATTTCCAAGCGGACTTCGTCGCCCACTTGACCGCCCATCATCTTGAGGCATTCGGGCATCGTCCGCCCTTTCACCGATTGTCCATTGATGGACTTGATCAATTGACCGGCCTGCAAGCCTGCGCGGCCAGCCGAGGACTCATCGAACACGATCGTGATCTTCAACCAGCCGGTCTTTTCGTCGAGGGCGAGTCCGGTCCCGATCCCAACCACCTCCCTCACGGCAACGGAGGTATTGCGCGGTGTCAACGGCAGGCCTTGCAGAATCGTCCAGCCAATCGGCGAAGAGATGACCGCACGATCGCTGCTGAGCACAACAACGCCACGGCGTTGTTTCAGATCGAAGCCGACGAAAGTCGAGAAACCGCCGGTGCCACCAGCGTGGCCCAACAGGCGCGAACCCTTCGGCTCGTAAACCCCGCCATCCACCCAGGGCATCGCCGTGTTTCCGAAGACGGATTTCCCACGATGCCATTCTCGGTGCATACGCTTGATCAATTGTGTCAGGGTCGATTCAGTGAATCCAAGGTTGGCGGCGGCATACTTGAGCATCTCTCGCGCGGTGGATTTCAGATTCCCGGCGCCGGCGTAAACCTGGAGCCGTAAATAGGGAAAGGGCTTCCCGGTCTGATCATGACCTTGCGCCAATCGATGTATCTCGCTCGCCGGCACCGTCCGCCAGAGGTCCTTGATGCCTAGGGGACGCGCAACGCGTTCGCGGATCAATTCGTCGTAACTCTTGCCACCCGCGCGCCCCAAGGCGTGGCCCAGCAAGGCCATCCCGGTGTTGGAGTATTGAAACCTCGTGCCTGGCGCATTGGTCAGTCGAAAGCCGACCAGGAATTCATACAGCCGCTTTGCGGTGTACGCGTTGTAGGATTCTGGAAACCTCTTCGGTTCGAAATTGTCAGGATTGAATGGCAGCCCCGAATCCTGCGCGGCAAGATTGCGGAGGGTGATCGGAACGCCTTTGAACTCGGGCACCTGCATTCCGGCCGGAAGACAATGAGCAACGGGGCCGTTGAGTTTTACCTCTCCCGCCCGGTCCATCTGCAACGCGAGCAACGAAGTCATCGTCTTGGTGACTGAACCCATCTCGAAGATCGTATCCGGACCTGGTTTGGCATCTTTGCCATTGTCCAGACTGCCGGCAGCGAAAAATACCGATTCACGCCGATCCAGAATTCCAATCACGATCGCGCCTTGCCGATCAGCAAAACGCGCTTGGACAAACGTTTCGATCGCCTCCCTCTCGGCCGAGGTGAACAACGGCCCGGCCAAAGCCGGCAAGGCCAGGAACAACGATGCCAAGACGGCCTTCATTGCCCGTTCGGAATCAACAACGGCCCTGACGGCAACGGCTTGTATTGCGCGAATTCCTCGGGCGACACGTGATCCACATATCCGCCTCCCGTGAGCATGTAGCCACCTTCCTTCGGCGTGTTCTTTTCATAGCCGAGCAGGAACTTGTCATTCGTTTCCCCATCCCGGCTCAACTGCCCCTGCCACACGAAAAGGATTGCTCCGCTCCGCAGTGGATCGATCAGGACGGCAACGGCATTGGTATCCTTGTTGTTCTGCAGGAGGTACGCCTCCATTTCATCGATACTCACCGGCGTCCGCTTCTCGCGGGCAAAGAATCCGTGGTAGGCCCTTCCGAGTTTCGACAAGGTGGCTTTGCGCAGGGCAGCCTCACCGCCACAACCAACGAGCAGCACCCCGGTCAGGAGAATCAAGAGATGTCGCATAGCGACCGCATCATGGACAATGACGCGGCGAAGACAAGTCCGCCTCAGATGACACCATCGCCTCGCTCGCCTGCAGTTCCCGCAGATTGAGCGTATCTCGAATCTGCACCACCCGGGCGTCCTCGGCACGCGTGACACCCACAGAAGTCAGGGCCAACTCGATGGCCTCTTCGTCACTCGCGCAAGCGATCGGGATTTTGGCGGAATGGAGTGACAAGGCGGTCAGCGCGTTCATGCGCGTCGCCGCGTGATCGATCTGCGGAACGATCGATTGGTGAATGAAATCGGCGAGCCCAATGCCCACGGCATTTCCGTGCGTCTCCTCGGTCAGACCACGAATGTAAATGCGTTTGATGTACGGCGGAAGCGTCTGCTCGCGTGCGGCCAGCGTCGAATAGCTGTGGATCTCCCGACCAATCACGTTGGTATCCATGCCCGTGCCACTAATGTTCTTGCCGATGCGATCGACGATCAGGAGATCAATATCCTCGAAGGGGATCCGCGGCATCAGGTCCCGCGCCTGCTGAAACAACTGTTCTTCCCGCTCGATCCAATTGGCGGGGCGCAACAATTCCAAGCGCGCGGTTTGATGATGTTGATCCTCCACGATCGCCACCCCCCCGAGAATCGGCAGGTTTTCGAGCTGCGCCGCGCCAATCTCGCGCAACACTTTCTCGTAGCCATCCCGGACCGCGTGCTGATGAAAGGTCACCGCGCCTTCCCGTTTGCTGATCCCGATGGTGAGCATCTTCAGACAGCCGCTGCCCAATTCGCCAATGAAGTCGGTGTGCGGTTTGACCCGGTTGATCACGAAGATGTGATCGGCCTGTTGGACTTCCCGACTGCACCAGAGATCATAGCCGGAGGGCGATCGGCCAATGACACTCGAATCCATCGCCGCGCGAATCGGAAGTTCCGCCAATCCGTGATCTTCCACCAATTGCCGCTGTCCCGCTTCCGTCGCCCCACCATGACTTCCCATCGCCGGAATCAGAAAAGGTTTTGCGCCACCTTCGAGAAACCGCGCGAAAACCACCTGTACAATCTGAGCGTAGTTCGTGATTCCCCTCGAACCTACACCTATGGCAATGCTGGCGCCGGACTTCACCTTCAAGTCAGCCAGCTGTTTTCGAATCTCCTGCTCGATATCGAGTTCCGTCGGCTGGGGAAACTCCTGCACCACCTCGCGCATCCGGATGTCGGCCGCGAGAGACATGCTACATGTCGTCCAAGTAGATGTTCCGGTTGTTCCAGAGATAGATGGTGCCGGAATAGAGCGTCAAGACCACGCTGATCCAAAGCGTAATGAAGGCAAACCACGGCAACCAGGCGGCAAACATCTCCCCGAACGCCCCCCAATCCTTGAGCGAGATCAACACCAGCAGCGAAGTCAGACTGACCATCTGCGAAATCGTCTTGTGCTTCCCGAAGCCCTCCGCCGCCAATACCACGTCCTTCGATGCTGCCATCATGCGCAATCCGGTAATGGCCAATTCCCGGCCGACAATGACGCAAACCATCCAGGCGTACACCTGCACCTCAATTGTCTTCCCAAACAACGTCACGAAATAGTCCAGCCCCTTGAGTTCCACCAACGCGATGAAGGCGGAACAAGTCAGGATCTTGTCTGCCAAGGGATCCATGAGAATTCCGAAATTGGTGATCAACTTCCGTTCGCGGGCGATGCGTCCATCAAAGTAATCCGTGATGCTGGCGACCGCGAAAATCACGAACGCAATCGTTTCGTGACCGGGAAAATCGATGAAGATAACGAACAGGAAAACGACTGTCAAAACGAGGCGTGAGACGGTGAGTTTGTTCGGAAGGTTCATGCGCTCGTGAGGGCTTCACGATGCCGCGCGCATCCGGCGATGGCCAGATTTTAATCGGCCGGCATCCGACCGGTGTACTCATCCATGCCCTTGCGCCAATTGCGACGCGTGATTTGCACCACGCGGTCGCTGACGTTGGTATATCCTCCGAAACTGAAGACGCGCCGGACTTCCGCTTCGGACAAATCCCGTCGTTCCACGCCCCAGTCCATCACCCTCGCCCAGTCTTTTTCGAAGATGGTCTCAAACTGCTCCAGGCTGGTGACAGTGCCACGCGGAACGCTGTTGGAATCGTCGACCAGGAACTCATGAAAGTCCTTCACCGCATCAGGGTTCTTGATCAAGTCGGCATCGAAGCGTTGGAAATGGAGAAAGTCCGGCAGTTCGAAGCCGGTGTCCCGCTCATTGCCGGCCTTCACCACCGTACCGTCTTCCCGCCAGACCATGAGCTCCACGATCACCTTGCTGTCGCGCATTTCGGCGACCATCCCGAACAGGTTCTCCTCCAAGTGGCAAAAGCCACGCAGTTTCATCCGCCGGATTTCCGGCACCACGTATTCGCCGGTCATTTCGTAGCCGAGTTCCTCCAGTTTCGCCGACAACAACATGACCGCCTGGGGATTGCGCCAGGGCGGCCGATCCTTCGGCTCCAAGGTCACCCGATACGGTGGAATGCGAAATCCGATCTGCGCCTCCTTGCCGTCGACGAGGCGCCCCGCCAGATCGATGAAGAAGGCAACCCCGGCCGCTCCAGCCAGCAGGATCAGGACGGTTTTGATCGCGCCGTTCATGTCTCAACGGGTCACGCGCACCACCGGCAGAAACGCCCCGGCCCACGTGGAGAGCAAGGCGCCCATGACGTACATGTCGATCAATTCACCGGCCATGTGATCCCAGCGGCTGGCCACCATCTCCTCACCAGTCAATGACATGCCCGTGCAAATGATTCCCGCCACCGCCATACAGGCCAACACCCCGGTGATGAGCTGCATGACCAATCGTGGCCAACCATACTTACAGCGAAACAGCCCGGCCACCGGGAACAACATCGGAAAAATGAAGATCGCCAAGGTGAGCGCCGGGTCGCCGACGAAAAAGAACGCCACCACGGAGACTAGTCCGAGACCGACAATCAACCCGATCCAATTGGCCTCAAAGATCTGCTCGTCGGTCAGCGCGTGTTTGCCGATCGGATTCAGGCGCAGGGCGAGATTGAACAGGGGCGCAGCGGTCCAGGTCATGATCACAAAACCGAAATAGGCCATCTGCACGCCGAGGATCACCCCCGACCATTCTGGATGCTGGGCCTTGAGGTTGCCGACCATGCGAACGAGCAGGAAGGCGCCGACGATCACCATCATCTGGACCTGCGGGCTCAGCTTGGTCATGAACAGGATATAGCGCAGAAAGAGACCGTAGATCGGATTGCGCGCCTTGAGCGCTTCGACGATGCCGGCGCGAGCCGTCTCATTCTCGGGATTCAACCGGATCGCCTCCCGAAAACTCTCCAACGCCGCCGTCGGATCGTGCTTCTCCATCTTGGTCCAACCGACCGTCTCGTGCGTGTAGGAGTCGTGCGGGTTCTGAGACAACGTGGCGTCCGTCGTCATCGCCGCCTCCTGGTGACGTCCGAGTTTGACGAGGGTCATCGCACGCAGGTTGCCGCAATTGGCGTGTTGAGCATCGCACTCCAATCCCATCTCGGCGTGGTTGAGCGCGCGCTTCCAGTCCGCGTGATCAAAAGCAATGGCCGCGGCCAGCGCATAGAAGTCGGGATCATACGGTTGGAGGCGAATCGCTTCTTGGATCGTCGTCGCCGCTTCCTTCGTGCGATTGCGCGCAACCAATACGGACGCCAGCACGTAATGCGACCCCGCAAAATCCGGCGCGAGACCGATCGCCTCTTTCGCTTCGTCCTCCGCCTCCTTGAATTTCTTGAGCTCTACATAGCAGAGCGCCAGCACGCAATGCACCTCGGCATCGTGTGGATCGTCCGCCAGAGCCTGCCGGGCCGAATCCACCGCCATGTCATGCCGCTTCTGCGAGAGAAGCAGTTGCGCCTTTTGCAGATGAGGATTCACCGGAGCTTCATGTAATCGAGAATGTCGTCGTAGATCCCGCCTTGGTTGGAATAGAGCGCGTAGTTCTTCGCAGTCGAGAACCATTCCTTGGTCGTCGGCTTTTGCTGCTTGGCCGCGCGCAGGAAATCCTTGGTGAACAAGGGCTTCGGCATGCCGATCTTCATCGCCTCCTTGAGCTTCTCCTCAATGGCGATATCCAACACGGCCTTCAGGTCGGCGCCGGAGAAGCCGTCGGTCTTCTTGCCGATTTGACGGTAATCGATGTCCTCGGTCGGTTTGCCCTGGCAGTGAATGTTCATGATCGAAGCCCGCGCGTCCGCATCGGGTGGCGGGACAAAGACCAGCCGATCAAAACGTCCCGGCCGACGAAAGGCCGAGTCGAGATGCCACGGTGCATTCGTCGCGGCGAGGATGAGGACGCCTTCATTATCGGAATTCACACCGTCCATCTCGGCCAGGAACTGGTTGATCAACATGCGCGCCGTGCTCGACTTCATGTCCGTGCGACTGGCACCGAGGGCATCGACCTCGTCGAAGAACAACACGCAGGGGCGGTTGGCTCGCGCTTGTTCGAACAATTCGTGGAGATTGCGTTCGCTGTTGCCGATCCACATGTCGAGCACGTCATTGATGCCGATCGCCATGAAGCAGGCGTTGATCTCCCCCGCCGTCGCCCGCGCCAGGTAGGTCTTGCCGCAACCAGGTGGGCCATACATCAGGATGCCTCCGCCCACCTTTTTGCCGTAGGCCTCGTAAAGTTCCGGATGCTGCAGCGGATGGATGATCTTCATCCGGATCTCCTCCTTCACCTTCTCCATGCCGCCGACATCATCGAACTTGATCTTCGGGCGTTCAATCTCCGCGGGCGGCGCGTCTCCCTCGTCGGTCCAATTGTTGGGCACCATGCCCTCGAAAACCTCGGATCCCTCGTCCTCTTCGGGGTCGATCCCCATGCGAGTCGCGAATTCGGCATCCGCCACCGACGGGTCCTTTTCCACCCCGGTCTTGTACTCGCGGACGGCATGATCGATCTCACCCGTTCCGGCCAGCATCTTCGCGTACAGCACATGCGCGCGGGCCGGGGCGTCCTTTTGTTTCACGAGATCTTCGAGCACCACGATGGCGTGGCTCTGCTTGTTGAGCTGATTGAAGGTCCGCGCCAAGCCGAACTTCAACAGGAGATTGTCGGGCTGCAACCTCAGGGCCGTCCGGTATTCGCTCTCCGCCTCGGCTCCGAATCCCAGTTTCAGATACGAATCAGCCAGGTGTTGCCGCAAAGGGACATTGTCGGGTGACAAACGCACTGCTTCGCGTAGCGACGCGATTTCTTCCGGATAACCGTCCTCAGACATGCGCAGATAAGAGCGAGCGCAAAGGGATGGGTCAAGAAGTCCGTGGCCGGCTCAGCGCGGGCGTCCTTTGAGAACGGTACGCAACATCTCGGCCTTCGAAGGACGAGGGCGCACCCGGGCTGGAGTGGCCAGACCGGTTTCGCGATGAAACTCATCGGGCGTCCGGATTTTGGGAATGTAGTCTCCGGTGCGCTTCTGCCATGAGGCCAGGGCCGCCCGCATTTCCTTCAGCACGGAGGCATACTTCGGATCTTGGGCGAGGTCTTTCAGTTCGTGCGGATCAGCATCGCAATCAAAGAGCCATTCCTCGGGACGCGGCGTGAGGAAACAGGTCATCTGATGTGGCTTCAACTTGCCGGCATCGCGAAGCTTGATCATCTCCTGAAACATCGGGCTGCGAACGCCGTCGGCGGAAGGAGTTAGCGGCAGGTCCGGATAGAAGTTGCGGATGTATTTGAAGCGCTCGGAACGAACCGCTCGTGCCTGGTCTTCGTAATCGTGCCAATGCTTCTCGGCGTAGGCATGCTTGCGGATCTTTGCGGTCGGGTTCTTGAAGAGCTTGGCAAAGCTCTTTCCTTCCCACATCGAATTCGGTGAAAAGCCAGCGAGTTCGACAAAGGTCGGGGCAATGTCGACCGCGCTGACCACGCTCTTGGTCGAACTGCCGGCCTTGATGCCCTTGGGCCAGCGAATCAGGAACGGCGTGCGAATACCACTGTCGAACAGCGTGGTTTTGTCGCGCACAAAGGGACGACCATTGTCGCTCATGTAGAGCACGAGCGTGTTGTCGGCGATACCCTGACGATCGAGTTCATCCAACACACGGCCGATGTAATCGTCCAAGCGCGCGATCTCATCGTAGTAGAGCGCCAGGTCCTTGCGAACACTCGGATGATCAATCACGTACGGCGGGATAACGATATCCTTCGGCTGGTAGGGATTCTCACGGATGTTCTCGTCATACGGGCGATGCGGGTCAAGCGCACCAAGCCAGAGGAAGAACGGCTTGTCCTTCGGCCGGGACTTGAGCGTGGGAACCCATTGGTCACAACCGCTCCGGGCGTCACCTTTCATTTGCTGGACAAATTTGCCGAGTTTTTCAGCGTCGCCAGTCGGCAGTTGAAAACCGGACACGTCCGCCTCCTTCACCACGTGAAAGTGTTTCTTCACCGCTTCGCCGAGATGCCATTTGCCGGCCGCCGCAGTCCAGTAGCCCGACAACTTCAGCAATTCCACAAACGTCGTCGTGCCCTCGGGAATCGACCAGTGCAGCTGTTCGGCCGAAGTGTTGTGCGGATAGCGACCGGTGATGATGCTGGAGCGGCTCGGGCTGCACGAACTGCTGGTCACAAAGGCTCGATCAAAACGCATGCCCTCGCGTGCCAGGCGATCCTGCGCCGGGAGTTTCAAGTGTGGGTGACCGTAGACACTGCCGTCATCCCACGCCTGATCGTCGCCGATGATCAGGATGATATTGGGGCGTTCGCTGGTATTGGCCGCGGCAAATTGAGCGCAGACAAGGATCACGGCGAGAAGTCGCAGTATTCGCAT
>JBMYQZ010000125.1:0-10434 GCA_049601855.1 Limisphaerales bacterium
AAGTCATGCCGGTGATCGAGATCGACGGTAAACCGGTTGGCGGCGGGACGCCGGGCCCGATTTGCCGGAAACTACAGGAAGCCTTTCGCACGCGGGTGGTGCAGGACAAGGCGGTCTCCGCTTAGTTCAGCGATTTGGGCGGTCGAAATTTACAAAGTTTTCTGCCGATTCGCCTTGGAGGATGCGATCGAGATCGGAAGCCACGGCGGCGTAGGTGCGATCCTGCGCTTCTTTGGTGAAGGCGCCGATGTGGGGGAGCACGATGACCTGGTCCATGGATTCCAAAGCGCTCGGTTTTCCGGGCGGTTCGCTTTCGCGGACGTCCAGTCCTGCGCCGGCGAGGTGGCCGGATTCCAACGCGGCGACCAGGTCCTTTTCGCAGACAACGCCACCTCGGGAGGTGTTGATGAAGGCGGCGCCAGGTTTCATGGAGCGAAACATGTCGGCGTTGAAAACGTGCTTGGTCTCGTCGGTGAGCGGCATGTGAACGGTAATGATATCCGCGCAGCCGACGGCGCCCGCGACACTGTCGGTCAGGGTGGCCCCCAGTTCCTTCAATCCCGGATCATCCGTTTTCACGAAGGGGTCGAAGGCGACGATGTTCATGCCGAAGGCCTTGGCCCGCGTGGCTACCATGCGGCCGATACGACCGAAACCGCAGACGGCGAGCGTTTTGCCGTCGAGTTCGAAACCGGTGAAGGTCTTGCGATTCCAACCACCGGCCTTGGTGTCGCGATCAGCCGCGGCAAGCTTGCGGGCGAGCGAGAGCATCAGGCCCATGGCCAATTCGGCCACGCTGACCGCGTTTGCGTTCAGGGGGGCGACGACGACAATGCCGTCTTCGGATGCCTTGGTGACATCGATGTTGTCCAAGCCCACTCCAAGTCGGCCGATACCGCGTAGGTTTGTCGCGGCTCCCAGCACGTCAGCCGTCAATTTGGTTTGGTTGCGAAGGATGACGGATCGCGCGTCGGCAATGGCCTGCTTCAACGCATTGGGATCCTTGAACAACTCCGGATTGTTGACGACTTCGTATCGTTCAGAAAGCCTGTCGATGTGCGGCGAGTTTGCCGGCTCGGTGATGAGAACATCCATCAGATCTGGTCCCAGGGAATGGGCTGGTTGAGGTCGATCTTGGGGAGTTCTTCGTCGACGGCCTCCGGATATTTCTGCGAGGCGCCGGTATTGAAGACGACGACCTTTTCGTCCTTTTTGATGTCGCCACTCTGGATCAGTTGATCGAGCACACCGAGGCACACCGCGGTCTCCGGGCAAAGCGAGATGCCTTCCATTGAGATCGCCAATTCCATCCACTTGCTGATGTCTTCTTCGGGGGCCGTCATGGCCGTGCCACCACTTTCCTTGACCGCGTCGATGATCATGAAATCTCCCACCGCGGCCGGGACACGCAAGCCGCTGGCGACGGTGGCGGCGTTTTCGAATCGCTTGGCGAAGCGGCTGCCCTGCTCGAAGGCCGTCGCGATCGGTGCGCAGCCCGTGCTTTGGCAGGAGATCATCCGCGGTTTACGGGAGGATTTGAGCCAGCCGATGGCCTCGAGTTCGGCAAAGGCCTTCCACATGCCGATCAAGCCGGTGCCGCCGCCGGTGGGATACAGAATGACATCAGGTAACTCCCAGTCGAATTGCTCAGCCAATTCCAGTCCCATCGTCTTCTTGCCTTCAATCCGATAGGGCTCTTTGAGCGTCGACACGTTGAACCAGCCTTTTTCCTTTTCGCCCTGGGCAACGATCTTGCCGCAATCATCGATCAGTCCGTTTACCGTGTAGGTGTGGGCGCCGGCGAGGTAACATTCCTTCTTGTTGATGGCCGGCGTGTCCTCGGGCATGAAGACCCACGACTCCATTCCGGCGCGCGCGCCGTAACTGGCCATCGCGCCGCCGGCATTCCCTGCCGTGGGCACGCCGAGTTTCTTCACACCGAATTCATTGGCCATGGTGATCGCCATGGCCATGCCGCGCGCCTTGAAGCTGCCGGTTGGCAGGCGGCTCTCGTCCTTGATCAGGAGATGCTTCATGCCGAAATGATCTCCCAGACGAGGGGCGGTGAGGATTGGGGTGATGGTCTCGGTGAGGGAGACGATGTTCTTCGGGTCGGCCACCGGGAGGAGTTCCAGATAGCGCCAGATCGTGGGTGGCCGGCCGAAAAGATCCTTCTTGGTGAAATTGGCTTTTACGGCCTCAAGGTCGTAGCGGACCCAAAGTGGGCGTTGGCAGGAGGTGCACAGATTGTGGAGCTTGCCGGCTTCGTATTCCTTGCCGCAATTCGCACATTCCAAGTGACTTACGAATGACATGCGCGGGAGATTCGGGGGCGGGGAGCGGCGGGGCAAGGGAATTTGGCCTCTACGGGTATGCCCTCATATCATTCTCGCCGAGTCAGGGTGTTCTCGGCCTGTGAATACAAATTCCTTGAATTTGTGAAGGCGGTTTCGAGTATGGATAGCAGCGGAGCTGGTCTCGAAGACCACCCAACCAGAAAGAAATTGGGCCAGAAACAACAACTAGACGACCGCACTAAGGAGCGTCGTCGTTCCGAACGCCGACGGGCCGCCAACAGGCTCCAAGACGAGAGGGAGAATCCAATCAATCGACGTGCGGAGAACTCGCGCCGCGTGGTCGTGGTGATTTCGATCGTACTGATCGCGTTGTTTGTCTATCTGTTGAGCAAGTATGAGTTCTAGGAAACTGCTTGCCGTTGGCAGAGCTTCTCCCTTTTAATCCGCCCCGCCAGGACCCGTGGAGTGCGGACTTACAAATCCCGCCAGGGCTTGACGGCAGCAACGGTAGTTTGCTTTGCATCTGCCGCGGTGTTCCTGGCACTTTTTGTCCCGATATCAGTAGTCGGTGAACAGTGATCAGCAACCAGTCATCGGTGCTGCCCCAATTCTGATTGCTGTTCACTGATTACCGATTACTCCCACCATGCTCCGAGGACTTCTTTCTCTTTTGTTCGTAGGTTTCGCAGCGGCAGATGCTGCCCAACGCACCCACGACATCACCATCGACGACTATTTCACCCAGGCGTACATCGCCGAATGTGTCGCCTCTCCCGATGGCACCAAGGCCGCTTTCATCGAATTACGCTGGGTCGGCAAGGGCAAGGATGATGGTCGTGAGAGCGAACTGTGGGTGGTCGATATCAAGTCCGGCAAGAGCCGGCGCCTGACCTTTGAGAAGGGTAGCAAATCCTCGCCGCAATGGAGCCCCGACAGCCAATCAATCTACTTCGCCGGCGGGTTCAAACGCGAAGCCGAGAAGAAACCGCCCTACGACGGATCCGGTCAGGTCTGGCGCATCAACACCGATGGCACAGACTTCAAGCCCATCACACGTATCCCGAAAGGCATGTCCGCCTTCCAACTCGCCTCCGATGCCAGTGCGATTCACTACACCGTTCACAAGGAACACGTTATCGACGACTGGAAGAGCTTGCGCAGCGAATTCAAGGCCGACCTCAAGTTCGGCCACGGCATCCACAAGATCTCCGAACTGTACCGTCTCGATCTGAACTCGTGGCGTACCGAAAAGCTCGTTGCAGAGAAACGTTACATCAACTCCTTTGACGTGGCTCCGCAGGGTAACCGCATCGCGATGCTCACCATCGAGGACGAACTCCTGATCAACAACGAAGGCAAATCCCGGGTCGACATCCTCGACGTCAAAACGAAGAAGATCACCACTTTGCCAGACAAGCTCTGGCGGGCCGATGCTCCGTCGCCCTACGGCTGGCTGGAAAGCCCGGCTTGGTCCCCCGATGGAAATCTGCTCGCCTTCATGGTGGCCTTTGATGGTTACCCGTCCGAAATGTTCCTCGCCCGTCGTGCGAAGAGCAGATACCACGTTTCCAAACTTCCTCGCCCGACGAACGCGTATGTGAGCGGTGCGTTGCAATGGCGTCCCAATTCCCGCTCGCTCTGCTTCAACGCCGATCGTCGTGCGCGGCACTCCATCTTCTCCGTCACGATTTCTGCTGATGGCAAACGTCCCGTCGCCGAACTCACTCCCGGGAAAGACTCGGTCGGCGCCTTCAGCTTTTCCCGTGACGGCAAGCGACTCGTCGTTGAACAGGCCGGTCGCGACTACAGTTCCGACATCTTTCACGGCGCACCGGGATCCAAGACCTTCAAACGCCTCACGCGGCTCAATCCCCAGGTCGACACCTGGAAACTTCCGAAGCAATCCGTCGTGAAGTGGAAGGCCCCGGATGGCAAGACCGTGGAAGGCATTCTCCAACTCCCGCCCGATCACGATGACAAAAAGAAACTTCCGCTCATCGTGCAACTGCACGGAGGCCCGACCGGTTCTACACCGGACGTATTTCGCTATTGGATCTACGGTATGACCATTCACGCGGCCAATGGCTACGCCGTCCTTTCTCCGAACTACCGCGGCTCCACCGGCTACGGCGACAAGTTCCTCACTGACCTCATCGGCCGTGAGAACGACATCGAGGTGAAAGACATTCTCGCCGGTATCGACCACCTCATCAAACGCGGCCTCGTCGATCCTAAACGCATGGGCGTCACCGGCTGGAGCAACGGCGGCTACCTCAGTAACTGCCTCATCGCCACCGGTCGATTCAAGGCCGCCAGCACCGGCGCCGGCGTCTTCGACATGACCATCCAATGGGGCGAAGAAGACACTCCCGGCCACGTAATCAACTATTTGAAAGGCCTTCCCTGGGAAGTCCCCGCCGAATACCAACGCGCCTCCCCGCTTTACCATCTCAAGCCTGGCAACAAGACCGCCACCCTCATCCACGTCGGCGAAAACGACCCGCGCTGTCCGATTACACACAGTCGCGCCCTACATCGCGCGATGAAGTATTACCTCAATGCCCCCTGCGAACTCCTCATCTACCCCGGCGCCGGTCATGGCCTCACCAAGTACCGCCACCGTCTCGCAAAATTGAAGTGGGACGTGGCGTGGTTTCAGAAGTATCTTAAGTGAGCGCCATATGGCTGAGAACACCTTGATCTACGACAGCGACTGCCCGCTCTGCAAATTTCAGATGAAGCTGCTCACGTGGCTCGACTGGTTCAACTGCGTGCGCCTGCTGCCGATCAAGGACCCCGAAGCCGCCCAAGTCGCCCCGAAGCTCACCCGCGAGGCTCTGTTGGAAGCCATCCACGTCGTCACCCCGGAGAACAAGATCCACCGCGGCGCCCGCTGCATCCGTTACCTCGGCCTGCGCATGCCGCTCTTGATTCCCTTGGCCCTCTTCCTCTGGATCCCCGGCATCATCTGGATCGCCGAGATCGTCTACCAATGGATCAGCCGCAATCGGCATCTCCTCAGCAAATGGTTCGGCTGCGGCGAAGCCTGCTCGATCATGCCCGCCCGGGAGCGCAAGGAAGATACGCTGGTAGACTGACGCGCAACACGTTAGAGCTTTGCGCGCATGGCACTGACGATTGAAAAGGTGGAAGCGCTGGACATCCGCTTCCCGACTTCCCGGTCCCTCGACGGATCGGACGCGATGAATCCGGACCCGGATTACTCCGCGGCCTATGTGATTCTCAAAACGAATGACCCGGCCTTGGAAGGACATGGGTTGACTTTCACCATCGGGCGGGGGAACGAGCTTGGGGTCGCCGCGGTAGACTGCTTGAAGGAGATGGTGGAAGGGCGTCCTTTCACTGATTTCACCGGCAAGCCGGGAGAGTTCTGGCGGGAGTTGGTCGGTGACAGCCAACTGCGTTGGCTCGGGCCGGAGAAGGGGATTACGCACATGGCCACCGCCGCCGTGGTCAACGCGCTTTGGGATCTGTGGGCCAAGGTGGTGAAGAAGCCCCTCTGGAAACTGCTCGCTGATCTGACTCCCGAACAACTCGTGTCCTGCGTCGACTTTCGCTACTTGCGTGATGCATTGACCCCAGCTCAGGCGATCGCGTTGCTGGAGGACAAGGCGGCTGGCAAGGAAGAGCGCGAGAAGGAGTTGCTGGCCAAAGGTTATCCCGCTTACACCACCTCGGCCGGATGGTTGGGTTATTCCGATGACAAGATTCGAAGGCTTTGCCAGGAAGCGCTCGCAGAAGGTTGGGATGCCTTGAAGATCAAGGTCGGGCGCGACATGCAGGATGACATCCGGCGCTGCCAGATCATCCGTGAGGAAATCGGTTGGGAACGCAAGTTGATGACCGATGCGAACCAGGTGTGGGAGGTGCCGCAGGCGATCAACTGGATGAAGATGCTCAAGCAGTTTGATCCGTATTGGATCGAGGAGCCGACTTCACCGGATGACATCGGCGGGCATCAGGCGATCTCCGAGGCGATTTCTCCGATCAAGGTCGCCACCGGCGAGATGTGCCACAATCGCATCATGTTCAAGCAGTTCATGCAGGCGGAGGCGATCGACTTTGTGCAGATCGACGCCTGCCGGATGGGCGGCGTGAACGAGGTGCTGTCGGTGATCCTGTTGGCCGCGCGGTTTGGGTTGCCGGTTTGTCCTCATGCCGGCGGAGTCGGACTCTGCGAATACGTTCAGCACCTTTCCATGTTCGACTTCATTGCTGTGAGCGGCACGATGGAGGATCGGATGATCGAATACGTCGATCACCTGCACGAACACTTCCACGATCCTTGTCGCATTAACAAGGGACGTTACTTTGCGCCGGCCAAACCGGGATACAGCATTGAGATGAAGGCGGAGTCTTTGGCTAAGTATCGCTATCCGGATGGACCGGCTTGGAAGTGACTGTAAGGGCGGACTCAGCAGTTACTTGCCGTTCAATCCTTTGAGGTAGGCAAGAACCAGATCCGGGAGGTCATCACTGTAACCGCCTTCCAATAGACTCACGGTGGTCACTCCGATCTTCCGGATTTCTTCGCCGAGCCAGTGAAAATCCTCGGCTTCCAAGGTCTCTTGCGCGAGCGGATCACGGGCGTAGGCGTCGAACCCGGCCGACACCGCGATGAAGTCCGGTTTCTGTTTCTTCAATGCATCGAGCGCCTTGGTCAGAATCTTCAGATACTCTTCCCGTGGAGTTTCCGGTGCGACGGGGAAGTTGAAACAATTGTTGCCGACATCCTTCGTTCCCGTTCCGGGATAGCAGGGATGTTGGTGGATCGAGTAGAAGAACGAGTTCGGTTTGTTCACCAGGATCGCTTCCGTCCCGTTGCCATGGTGCACATCGAAGTCGAACACGGCGGCCTTCTTCGCGCCGGTGGCCAAGGCTTCCAAGGTCGTGATGGCCACCGAATTGAAGTAGCAAAATCCCATGGCGCGATTCTGCGTGGCGTGATGTCCGGGCGGACGAATGAGACTGAAAACGGTCTCGCCTTTGCGTGCCAATTCGAGCGCCTTCAGGGCGGAGCCGACGGAACGTGAGGCGTGCCCGAAGATGTTCGGGTAGGCTGGCGTGTCGCCATCAAAATGTCCGGTTGGTTGCTTCACGTCGCGAAAATGCAAATCCGTGTGGGCACGAACCACCTGCTCCTCCTTGATCTCGACCGGCTTTTCCCAATCGATCGTCAACTCCTCCTGCTGCTTGAGTTTTTCGACCGTGCCGGTGATGCGCGCGGGACGTTCCGGATGCCCGACCGCCCGATACTGGGTGCAGCGTTCGTCGGTGATGATCTTCATGGGGATTAAACAAACACGCGCAAACATTGTTTAACAATCATGAACATTGCAGGCATGGTCTTGGTCGCTCGCTGAATGCCGGAAAGATATCTCAAATCCACGCTGCTTCTGGGCATGTTCGCCCTCGTGATCGGCGTGTATTGGCCGACCTTGGCGGCGGACTTCCTGCATTGGGACGACGACATCAACGTCTTCGACAATCCCAACGTCCAAGGACTCACCATGGCCAACTTGAAGTGGATGTTCAGCGACTTCGAGCAGGCCATTCGCTACAAGGCGTTCGCCTGGCTGGGGTGGGCCCTTGTCCACGAACTGTTTGGTCTCAACCCCTTCGGTTATCACCTCGCCAATATCTTCCTGCACACGATCAACACGTGGCTGGTGTTCTTTCTCTGTTTGCGCCTGATTCCCGATGATGATGCCAAGAAGGCGACCACGGCGGCAGCCGTGGCGGCGTTGTTGTTCGCGCTACATCCGCTTCGGGTCGAGCCGGTGGCCTGGGTGACCGGGCTCCCGTATCACATTGCGCTGATGTTTGTGTTGGGTTCGCTGATCTTCTACCTGAAGACCGATCCGAATCGATCGGGGTTTCAGCAGCGAAACTATTGGTTGTCGGTGGCCATGTACCTGCTCGCGGTGATGACCTATCCGACGGTGTTGGGCTTTTGTGCTGCGTTGATTGCCCTGGACTTCTTTCCGCTGAAGCGCTTTGAGAAGACTTGGTGGAACCGGCAGATTTGGAAGGAGAAACTGCCGTTCGTTGCGCTGGCAGGACTGCTGATTGCGGGAACTGTTTACGGCCGCTTCTTCAGCGCTGGGACCTGGTTTGAAGCAGCGGACACAGCCGAGTTCACCTTGGCCGAGCGGGCGATGCAGTCGTTCTACGTTTGGGCCTATTACGTCTGGAAGCCACTTTGGCCCACGGGCCTCTGCCCGGTTTATCCCACGCTGCTGCAATTCTCACCGGCGGACCCCATCTTCGTTGTGAGCGCCATCGGGGTGCTCGGCTTGAGTGTGTTCTTGTGGCGGAAACGAGAACGCTGGCCTTGGGCGCTTGCTCTCTGGGTTGCTCATCTCGGCCTGCTCGTCCCCATGCTTGGGCTCACCGAACGGCCTCACTATCCGCACGATCGCTATTCGATCATGAACGGTGTGTTGTGGTCGTTTTTGTTCTTCGGCCTCTGGCTCAAGTTGCGGAAGCCGCAAGTGATCGCGATCGGCCTGGTGGTGGTCGCGGTAGGGGCCTTTCTCAGCAATCGGCAGGCTCGGATTTGGAAGAATGACATCACCTTCTTTACGTATCTCTCCAAGCATTCGGGTACGCCACGTCTGGTTGCTTCGGCCCACATGAAACTGGGCAATGCCTACGGTGACAATGGGGAGGATATGTTCGCCTTGGAGCACTACGAACTCGCTTGGAAAGCTGCGCCGCAATATCCGTATTTTCATCTGCCGTATAATCACGGAACGGCATTGCTTCGATTGGGGCGGAGCAGCGCGGCTGCGGAAATGTTTGAGCGGGCACTGAGGATTGACGAGATGCATCTTGGCACCTTGAACAATCTCGGAATCTGTCGGCAACAATTGCGACAACACGACGAAGCCATTGCGCTGTTTCGGAGTGCCGTCAATCTTTCACCGGATAATCCGGATTCCCTGTACAATCTGGGGGCAGCGTTGATGGAGACGGACAATCGCCAGGAGGCGTTGCCGATTCTGTTGCGCTCGTTGCGAAGCAATCCGCTGTCTCCCGCAACCCATCGCAAGCTTATCGATCTCTACACGCTCGAGGGTAAGCCGCAATTGGCCGAACAACATGCGCAGGCCGTGCTGCAGATCGAGGCCGCCCGCGACGCTGCGCTCAATCAGACAACAGGTAATTGAAGTCCTCCATGTCGAGGCTTTGGGAGAACTTTTCTTCACCCAAAACGTCTTCGGCCAAGGCGCTTTTCTTTTTCTGCAATTCGCGAATCTTTTCCTCGATGCTGTTCTTGATGAGCAGACGGTAGGCGATGACCTTGGTGGTCTGGCCGATGCGGTGGGTACGGTCGATGGCCTGATTCTCCGAGGCGGGATTCCACCAGGGATCGAAGAGAACGACATAGCTGGCGGCGGTGAGATTCAGGCCGGAACCTCCCGCTTTGAGTGAAATGAGAAAAACGCCGGGACCTTCGTGGTTCTGGAACTCTTCCACGAGCGCGCCGCGGTCATCAGTGCTGCCCGTGAGTTTCCACGACTTCCAGCCTTTTTCGTCGATCTCGGTTTCGATCAGTTTGAGCAGTCCGACGAACTGCGAGAACACCAGCACCTTGCTGCCTTCGGTCATGATCGGGTCGAGCTGTTCAACGAGAGCTTCGAGCTTGGCGGATTTGCCCTTGGAATCCTTTTGGAAGAGCCCGGGGTGACAGCAGATCTGGCGCAGGTGCAGGAGCGAGGTGAGGAAATTGAAGCGCAACTTGTTCAGTTCGGATTTGGTCTGAATGCCGAGCAAGATCTGTTGCGCACGCTTGCGTTCGGCGCGGTAGAGCTTTTTCTGCTCGCCTTCCATCTCGCAGTAAAGGTCTTCCTCGATCCGAGCAGGAAGATCCTTGGCGACCTGGGATTTGGTTCGGCGAATGAGAAAGGGACGAACGCGGGAGGATAAACGCAGCCGTCCGTGCGGGTCGCCCTTGGCGTTGTAGATCTTGGTAAACTGCTTTTGGCCGCCCAACACGCCGGGCATGGCAAAGGTCATCAGGCTCCAGAGATCGAGCAGCCGGTTTTCAATGGGCGTGCCGGTGAGCACGAGGCGACGATGGGCGGTCAAACTACGCGCGGTCTGGGCGGTC
>JBMYQZ010000126.1:0-10393 GCA_049601855.1 Limisphaerales bacterium
TGCTCCCCCTCACGCGCGGCGCTCCTGACCGGACGCTATCCCGCGCGCTTTGGCCCCACCTACGAGGACTACTACGGCGGCGGCGCTCCGGAACTGGATCCGGTCAAACACCCCACCATTGGGCAAATGATGAAGGACGCAGGTTACCGAACTGCCTGCTTCGGCAAATGGAATGTCTCAAATCTGAACCGCCGTCGCGCCAATGACTTTGGATTCGACCGCTGGGTTGGCCTCCATCTCAATCACGATTTCTACACGCACAAGCTTGAGCGAACCGGCGAGCACGACCTCTACAAGGACGGCGAGCCCTTCGATCGCAAAGGAGTGTGGTCCGACACCATCTTCGCCGACGAAGCCATCCGCTTCATCAGGGCGATCACAACGAAGAACCAAGAACAAGGAACGAAGAACCCGTTCTTTGTCTACCTGCCATTCCAGGCTCCGCATTCTCCGTATCAGGATCCGAACGTGCCGTTGGACCCTCCCGGCAAGAAGGAACGCAAGACCTTGATCAAGATGATTGAGCGTCTCGACCTGGAAATCGGGCGCGTCATCCAGGCGCTTGACGATCGAAAAATCGCCGACAACACGCTCGTCATCCTGACCAGTGACAACGGAGGCGCGCAGGGAACCGCACGCAACCTGCCGCTCCGCGGCGCGAAGCAGATGTTGCTGGAAGGTGGAATCCGCGTGCCGCTGATTTTCCGTTGGCCCGGTGTGTTGCCCGCCGGCCAGGAATTCTCATCGCCGGTGTCCTTCATGGATCTCACCGCCACCGTCGCTGCCGCGAGCGGCGCCAAGCCGCATAAGAGCATGCCCTTCGACGGTGTGGACCTGTTGCCGGTCCTCACCGGCAAAGGAAAGTTGAACGCTGACCGTCCCCTCTTCTTTCGTCGCCGCACGGTCAGCGTGCGCCAGAACAAGAATGCCATCCGACAATCGGCCGTTCGTCAGGGAGTTTGGAAATACCTGCGAACCCATGACAAGCGCGACAACACGAAGTTCACAGCGACGCTCTATAACCTGAAGAACGACATCGCGGAGAAAGAGGACCTCGCGTCATCCAATCCCGAGAAACTGAATGCTCTGAGCGATCTGCTTGAAGAATGGGAAAAGGACATGAGCAAAACGGCCATCCCGTTCGAACACGCAATTCCGTGAAGAAGAAAAAGAGATGAGCCGCGCTCTTGGCGCATTCGACAAGAGTCAGCGGTGTTTCACCACCCGACCATGAGGACCGAAATGATACATCCAAAGAGCGTTCATTCAACCGCGGGAATCGGCTACTCACACGTCGCCAAAGTCGGTGACACGGTTTGCATCGCTGGTCAGGTCGCCTTGGGCAAGGATGGCGCATTTGTCGGAAAGGATGACATCGAGGCGCAGACAACCCAGGTCTACGCCAATCTGCAGGCCATTCTCGAGGAGTTGGGTGGCGGGATGAATGCGATCGTCAAATTGACCACCTACCTGACAGACCGCGATCAACTGGACGGCTTTCGCCAAGCGCGCAATCGTCTCTTACCCGAACCGTTCCCGCCGAACACGCTCGTATTCGTCAGCGGGCTTGCACATCCAGATTTCCTGGTGGAGATCGAGGCCATTGCGGTCTTGCCTGCCTGATACGGAAGTGAAAGTTTCCGCTCGCCTGCACTGGAACTGAAAGCAGACTGGTCTTCTTTCATGAGTGAAGCCGACGCGGACAAGCAGGACACGTGGAATCACACCACCCCGGTGATTTTCTCGCCGCTGTTCGATTGGCCGCCGAACTTCAAGGGCGCGTTTCTGACGCTCACCAAACGCTGGGTCACGCTTACCCGGAACGTTCTCTTTCTGTTGCTGGCGTGGCTGGTCTATTCCCGGCTGCTGCCGGAACTGGCCGCGATGCGGACATTGCAGCCTAGTTGGGTGGGCGCGGTGTTACTGCGGAACTACCTGTTGATGACCGTGATCGCCGGTGGGTTGCACCTGTATCTGTTCACGTATCGCGGTCAGGGCAAGCAGCTGAAATACGATCACCGCGAGCAGCTGGAGAAGAGCCGCAAGTTCTCCTTTCGTAACCAGGTGTGGGACAACATCTTTTGGTCACTGGTCAGCGGCACGACCATCTGGTCGCTTTACGAGATCGTCTATTTTTGGGGAATGGCGAACGGCGTGATTCACACCGTGACCCTTGCGGATCATCCGATCGTTTTTGCCCTTTGGCTGCTGGCGATGCCAGTGCTCACCTCGTCCCATTTCTACCTGATCCACCGGCTGCTTCATTGGCCGCCGCTGTACAAGGCGGTGCATCGACTTCACCATCGCAACATCCACATCGGACCGTGGTCGGGGATGTCGATGCACCCGGTCGAACATGTCTTCTATATTTCCTCAGTGCTGATCCATTTCGTCATCCCTTCGCATCCGGTGATCTTCCTGCTGCACATTTTTAGCCGCTGCCTCGGGCCGGCGTTTTCACATGCCGGTTTTGAGAAAGTAATCATGGGACAGACCAAGGTCGTTGATGCGGCGGATTTCCATCATCAGCTGCATCACCGTTTCTTTGAGTGCAACTACGGTACGGCAGAAGCTCCCTGGGACCGGTGGTTTGGTACGTTTCACGATGGCTCAGACGAAGCAACAGCGGCGATGAGAAACCCAAGGTGACTCGGCCTCTCAGCCCATCATGGGACGGCTGATTCCCGTTTGAACCTCCGAAGTGATTCGTGCCAGATGGCAGAAAGCTCGCGGACCTTCTCGGGCTGTTGGGCGGCCAGATCGTTTCGCTCGGAACGGTCGTCGATCAGGTCGTATATCTCCCACGTTCCGGCCGTCGCTCCAATGGACTGCACCAACTTGTGACGGGTGGTGATGAGGGCGCGGTACCCAGTCGTGCCATCCTGATAGCGGCGTTGGTCGTTCCGCGACCAGAACGAACGCCACTCGGTTGGTTGCTCAAGAAAGATGGACTTCCGGGGCAATACGATATCGCGGGCGAAACACGGTACGAGGCTCTGGCCGGGCAAGGGCGGCCCGTGTTCGTTTCGGCGCGAGTCGCTCTCCTTTCCACCGGCCAACTCGATGAGTGTCGGCACGATGTCGATGAAGTGAACCGGAGCGTGTCTGACCTCACCGGCTGGTAGGATGCCCGCCGGCCAGTGCACGATGAGCGGGGTGGCGATTCCGCCTTCATACGTCCAGACCTTGTGCAGGCGAAGGGGTGTATTCGCTGCAGCGGCCCAACCGGGTCCGATACCCAGATAGGAATCGGCCGAACCGGGAGCGGCCTGAGGATCGTGTCCGTCGCCGCGAACCATGATGGTCGCGCAGGCGCCGTTGTCAGAGGCAAAGAAGATCACGGTGTTGTGCATGGCTCCCATTGCGCGCAGTCGATCCAACACGCGTCCGATCTCGGTATCCATTCGGGTCACCATCGCGGCATGAACGGCCATCTTGGTGGCCTGGAATGCCTTCTGCGCATCAGTCAGTTTACCCCACGGCGGCGCTTGAGCCGTTTCACCCTCGCCGAGAATGGACAAGGGGTCCGGCACTGCGGATGTATGCAGGACGACGGGCGGTGGAACTCCCTTGGTTCGCGTAGCCAGTTCACCCTTGAAGAGTCCTTCCTTCTTCATACGTTTCCAGCGCCGCTCGCGAATGACATCCCAACCTACCCGGTATCGGCCCTCGTATTTCGCGATATCCTCCTTGGGAGCATGCAGGGGAAAATGTGGCGCGGTATAGGCAAGGTAGAGGAGGAATGGCGATTCTCTGCCGGCGGGCGATGTCGAGTGTTCGCGCAGAAAATCAATCGCATGATCCGTGATCGCGGTGGTGGCATAGAAGCCATCGTTGCGATCCGGTTGCGGCAGTTGCTTGTCGTCCAGATGATGTCGAGTGGGAGAGAAGAACCGGTCCGTATCGACCAGTGAATACGAATGCGAGAATCCGGCGGCAGCCAAACGCTGGCGCACCGGGAGATGCCACTTCCCGGAGTGATAGCTGCGGTAGCCGTAAGGTTCCAGAAAGTGCGGGAGTACCCGAATCCAGCTGGGGCGCAACGGGCCTCGACCATCGGACATCTTGGTCGCCTAGGCCGGATAATAGCCGGTCAGCAAGCTGCGCCGCGAAGGCACACACCAGGCGTTGTTGTAGCAGCGCGAAAATCGCAATCCGCCGGCCGCCAGGCGATCGAGATTGGGCGTTTCGATTTCACCGCCATAACAGCCGGCATCGGAAAAGCCCATGTCGTCGGCGAGGATGAAAACAAAGTTGGGCCGTCCGCCCGCTGTTGCCGCCGGAGTACTCAGGAACAGGATCCATGGCAGCAGCACAGCCACCAATCGCAGCGCCGTCGGATTCATCGTTCCTGCGGTCGGCTGCCCGCTTCGGGAGGTGCGGGAGGATAGACGACACCCGGATCAGGCAGTTGGAAGTGGCGGGTGAGAAACGGCACGGCGAGATAGCCCTTGAAGAAGTGGCGCGGCGGATCCACGTGCGCGTATTCGAACCATCCGTTGATATCCAGGCCTTCGGGAATGGGTTTGTCGTACTTGCGATTGGCCGGGTCACTGAACATCGGGTAGTGATGAATCGAAAGATTCTTGGCCGCACCGGCCCTCTCGTAGGCTTCGCGAACGAGATCCAATGAATGGGCTGGTCCGCCTTCGGTGAGGATCAGCGGACGGGGAGCAAAGGCGGCGACGAGGTCCGGGTAGTCGAACCACTTCCACATGCCCGGCACGCAATGGCCCAACCAGTTCGCGCTTGGGCGAATGCCATGCCGATCCGGTTTGGTGCTCACTTTGGTGCGCTCGATGTTCGGACTCAGGAAATCATTCCACACGATGCCCTGGATCTTCGGGTCGAGGACGGCCATCACCAACAACGGTTCCGTTCCCAGCGAATGACCGCTCAAAGCAATGCGATCCGCGTCCACATCCGGACGCCGCCGCAGCCAATCAAGAATCTGGCGCTTCTGAAAAACGGAGAGCGAGATGTAGTCGCGACCAAAGTCGATCAGGTACCGGGCCAGCGTGTTCCGGTCATCCTTGGTGGTCGCGCGATGCTTCGCCAAATCGGAAAGTTCACCATTGCCCGGATGGTCCACGGCCACGGCGATCATGCCGGCCTTGGCGAACTGAAGGGCCTGCTGGTTCCGCTCGGCGTGCCGGATCCCCGCGTGACTGCGATCATCCAACTTGAAGGCGGGGTGCAAGGGCGGCTCGCCGGCGAGATTCTCCTTCGTGCCTGAGGAACCGGAAAAACACATCACGGCCGGCGCCGGTTGGGTCGCGGTCACTCCCTTTGGGATCAACAACAGGAAAGGCACGACGCTCCCAGGCTCGGGAAAGAGCTCCCATTTCTCGAGCACATAGCCACTCCGTTTCTTGGCCCAGAGTTTGCGCGGCTTGGGTTGAAGCGGCGGGGTCGGGAAGTTCATCAACTGGTACAGCTTGGTCCGCACCTCCAATTTCCATTCCGCAAACTGTTCCGGCGTGAACTTGGGATCAAAGGCCAACTTGGGCTGCGAGTTGCGCAGGAGATGCTGGAGCAATCCCCGCGTGCTCATGTGCCTGCCATCGGACCGTTCGCTGCGAATGATCCGCTCGCGTTCGATGTCGAGTTTCTGTCCCGATGCTGAACCAGCCAGCCAGCCCCCGATTACAATCAGAACGGAACCGTTACGCACCAACTTCGGAAAACTCATGCACCGAGGAAGCGTGTGGTAACAACGGAATGCAAGTCACGATTGGCGGCGTGAATCATGAAGCCATGAGCGGGGTGTGTGGACGCCACGCGCAGAACCCCAATCACCGTGCGCTCAGGTATGTTTCAACGGTGAACACTTCTCAATCACGCCACGAAAATCCTCATCGAGTTCGCTCGGCACCTTCGGGGGACCTGGAAGATCCGCGTCAACGAACTTGAAGAGTCCGAGGATGCCTTGATCGAAGCGGAGTTTGAGCACGACGATGTCTCGGCCGTCTCCGATCGGGCTGCGCTGAAAAAAGTATCCGTCGTCCATCGCCTGACGGTCCTCGGCCTTATACTGCGCGATGGTTTCCGGAGTTGTGTCGGGCGGATTGACGAGTTGGTATCGTCGACGTTCGAGGACTTCGTCCAGTGTCAGGCCAAAGGTCTCACAGAACAGTGGATTGGCGTAGGTGACCGATTCCTCCGATCCGTCGTACGCCGCATACCAGATGGCGAGTGAGACTTGTTCCTGCAGGAATGGCCGGGCGGCGGCAATGGTTTCCATGAGTCAATTTTGCGTCTTGGCTGTCTTGCCGGTGGTGATGTCCAACCGGATTTCCTCCGGGGCACTTCCCGGCGCCCCGATTTTCTCGATCACAAACACGTAGTGATTCGTTCGTGGCACCTGACGAATCCCGCGCACCAAGAACTGCCCAGGCTGTTTGTAGATCAGCGTCTGCACTTTCCGTTTCAAGCCCATCTTCACCAGATCCTCACCAGAGTAGGCGCCGAGTTTCTTTCCGCCCATGTAGAAGGCCAGACGCGATACCTTGCCCACCTTTGCGTAGTCGTTGTTGCTCTTGATTCGTTCCGGCTCCAGATGGACCAGACACCATTTCCCGGCCAACGGACTCCAACCGAGGTAGAGATTTCCGCGCATGTAGACGGGGTATTCGTCCAGGAGTTCGTCCTGATCGTTGCGGACCCTAAACACCTGGGTTTTCCCCTCGTCTCCGTAGTCTTCACTTGGAACACTGCGCACGTAGTAAGATCCATCGAAAGCCGACTGAACCGTGGGTCGGTTCTCGCCCCGACCAGAGATTTTGAAACCCGTTGTCAGGAGGACCAACGACATCGCCGCAACGGTCAGGAATGGCTTTCTCATACTCTGGCGAAACGTCTTCGGTCCGTCCCGTGGACGCAAGGGGCAAATACGAGCACGGCACCTCATCTCGCCCTTTTCCTTCTCCCGCCAAAAGATGCTTGTTGCCAACGAGTGAGAGATTCAGCATGCATTCATGAGAGCGATCACCGTTTGCCTGTTGATAGCCGGCAGTTGCTGGGCGGACGAACCGGTACAGATCGTGAAGGGCCCGATCTCCGGCCATATTCACCCTTCGGTCGCCGTCTCTGAGAAAGGGACCCTCTTGGTGGTCTGCAAGAGCGGGCAGGTCTTGAAGGTTTCGCGTTCGACGAACGGTGGTGTGAATTGGAGCAAGCCGACCGCGATCCCGACCACGGCAGCGCGGCCGGCTTCGATCCGCTCGGTCAAGCGCTACGAAGTCTACCCGGGAACGTTGGACACACTGCCTGATGGTCGCCTGCTCTTGACCTGGAACTATATCGCCGACGAGCGGGCGAAGGACGGTTACTACGAACGGGCACTGCTCTATTCGCTGAGCGACGACGACGGCCGGAATTGGAGTGAACAAAGACTCATTGGACCGGTGAACGGAAAGCATCTCGGTGCCGTTCGACACAACGTTCTGCCATGGAAGGCGGGAACTTGGCTCCTTCCTTTGCGCGTCGGTCCACCGCGCGTTTTTGATCCCAATTCGAAGACAGTAACGGTTCACCCGCTACGGGTCGCCCAAGGCAAGCAACACGAATTCCAGCAGATCACCCGCACGGCCAGCGGTGCGCTTCTGGCGATGGGCCCGATGCTGTTGCGTTCGACCGATGAGGGCGAAAACTGGAGGCGGATCAATTTCCCGGTCAACCCGACGCAACGGGACAACCTGGAGGGAAGATTCCTGACGCCGCTCAAGAACGGGGGCGTCGTGGTGGTCTGGGGTGTCGGACAAAAGAACAAGGGATTGCATTTCAACCACTCACCCGACAACGGCAGGACCTGGAACGCGAACCCCACTGTCTTGCTTCCGGATACTCCCATCACGGCTCGCTATTACTCCGCCCGCGCCATTCAACTCGACGCCGAACACATCGCTGTCGTCTACATGAACCGCACCGGCGTCTATTTCCTCAAGGTGCCGATCGGTAAGATTCAGCAATAGCGGTGGACGCAGGACGAAGCTTGAATTCCCTACGGCAGGACAGATGCTGACGGCTTGGCATGAAACGGCTCACCCTCGCAACACTCGCATTGATTCCGATCGTCGCTTGCACGGCGGCGCCCAGATTCTCAAGCAAACCCGTCTGGGTCAGTGGCAGCCAGCATTGCGGCGGCGATGGAAACGCGAGGCTCCTCGATTTCGATCAAGATGGGGATCTTGATCTGGTAACCAGCGCGCCGAACCCAAGTCGTTGGGTCGTGTTCGAGAACAACGGCGGAAAACTTGGCCGGCAACCGATCTGGGAATCGAGGGCCACGACCGATTGCGACCACATCTCCGTCGTCGATTTCAACCAGGATGGATTGCCGGACCTGGCGGGCACACATGAATCGCACAACACGCTGTATCTCAACGACAAGGGTCGGGCGAAGCGCTTCGGGGCCCTGCCCGATTGGGAAACCGGCTTGTACACCGATTCGAATCAGATCGATTTCGGCGACATCGATGGTGACGGCGACCAAGACATGTTGATTGCTTCGGGCTTGCCGGTTTTCCAACTCGCCCTGTTCGAGAACGAGGATGGCGCTCTTTCACGCACGATCACCAAGCGAATCGGGCCACGGTTATACAGCGAGTCATCGATCTTGGGTGACATCGACAACGATGGCGACCTGGACATCGTTGCCACCTACAGCAAAACGGGAACCATCGTCGTGTTCAAGAATGACGGCAATGGTGCGTTTGGCAGGGGCAGGAAGATCTTCGAGGACACCGAAGTCCGACATGTGCAACGGGTGTACTGCCTCGACGTAAACAAGGACGGAAAGACGGAATTGTTTTGTGCCAAGGGGCCGTGGGGTCCGCCTGGTCGCAGTATTGCTCTGACGTATTTCAACGGCATGGCGAAGAAGGTTTGGGAGAGCGCTGCGAATACCGGGTTTCATGGATTCGATTTCGCCGATGTGGATGGAGATGGCGACCTCGACATGGCGGCGGCTGATTGGAGTGGTCGCAGCACCTCGGTGTTCCTGCAGGAGAATGGGATGATTGCGGCGAAACCGATCTGGTCATCCAAGACCCCCGCACCCGTGCACGAAGCAGTCTTCGGAGACGTTGATGGCGACGGCGACCTCGACCTGGTCGCGGGTGGTCGCGATCAAGCGATGCTCTTCGAGAATCTGAAATGAAAACGTTCCTACTACTTGCACTGGCCGTGATGCCGATGGTGAGCATGGCCGCCGAGAAGGATCCGGTTGCCGAAGGCAATCTTCGCAAAGCGATCCGATCAGCCGGCGGCCAGCGTCTCAACACGCTCAAGGCTCCCACGATGTGGATGGAGAGGGGGACCTACCACGGGATGGACGAGGGCACGCCGTTTGTCGCCCAGTACGCCACGTATTGGCCGCGGCGTTGGTATCGTCAATTGGTCGAAGGCAAGTTCGCGATCGGATTTGCCGGCGAGCAGGTCAGTGTTTTCAGAGCTGGCCGCAACGAGGGACCGCAGATCACCGGATCGTCCCGTGAGTCGGCGTTACATCACAATCGGGTCGCGTGGGCGCAACTGCTTTATCCGCTGCTGGAGTCCGAGTATTCACTTGCCACCATTCCTGGAGTGGAAGTCGCCGGCAAGGCGACCATCGGCATCAAGGCGGTGCATGAATCAGGCAGTGAAGTCCGGCTCTTCTTTGACCAGCGCACCTTTCTGCTGACCAAGACCGAAGCCAAAGTGGTGGCCAACGAGATGGGTGGCAAACTCGTGAAGAGTGAGACGTTTTTCAGCGATCACAAACGATTCGGAGGCACGAAGCTGCCGGGCAAGTATAGAATCCTCTATGACGGCAAGCTGATTGTGGAGAGCGAAAGAGTTGCCATCAAATCGCACGCCACCATCGATCCCGCATGGTTCGGTGTCGAAGGCCCGGCGCGGGTCCGGTGAGCCAAGGCCAGTCTTGAATTCCGCTCATCTGACATGATGCTGAGGGCATTGCATGAACCCAGAACCTGACAGTTTGCCGCCCGCCCCCCAGCCCGAGGCGGATTTCATGAAGGTGGACGAAACGGATTTCTCGTCCTTCTCCCGTGCGGAACAGATTCGTCACTTCGAAGTGGAGGGCTTTGTGGTGTTTCCATCCATCCTCACACCCGAGATCATCCAGCGCGTGAAGGCTGAGCTGGCGGATGCGGAGATGGACCACACGAGTTACAGCACGCAGCAATTGCGTTCGGTGCAGCAACCGCAATGGCGCAGCCAGGCCGCTGCCGAGTTGATCGGATATCCGCCAATGATCGAGTTCCTCAAGGACTTGATGGGGCCCGAGATCATTTTTACGCGCGGCTTCTTCCAGCGGTCGTTGCCGCATTGTCCGGGAATCTCCATGCATACCGACGGGCAGAACCATGGTTCGAATCTCTTTGGCTAT
>JBMYQZ010000127.1:0-10341 GCA_049601855.1 Limisphaerales bacterium
TGGTCCACGCAATGATGGACTTTCCGCTACAGGTGACGTCGCTGGTGTTCTACCTGAGTGTCATGTTGGCCTGCCTCTGCAGCATGAAAAAAAGCCCCGGAAAGCAGACCGCCCCGAAGTAGGCTCCACTCGCAATCGTCTCGGCTCAATGAGCCGATTTCGACTTCTTCTTCTTCTCCGGTCCGTAGCCACCGTAGTAGCTCTTGTCGGAGTGGTAGTAATAGTAGTATCCGGACCGGCCACGTTGGGGTACGAAATTCAGAACTACGCCCGACGGTGTGACGCCACCCCGTCGAATCAGCTCCAACGCCCGCCCCACCAAACGATACGAGGTCTTGGCCGCGCGAGTCACCAGACATACCGTATCGACGCAGTGGAGAATGAGGAGGGTGTCACTCACCGCTGTCACCGGCGCGTTATCGATCACGACCTTGTCGTATTTCTCGATCGCCGTTTCGATAAAGTCCTTGGTGTGTTTGCTGGCGATCAATTCGGATGGATTAGGCACCATCGTCCCTGCCGGCATAATGTGCAGGTTCTCGTACTCGGATACTAGGGCCGCCTCTTCAATCGTAGTCTTGCCAAGCAGGCAATCACTCACTCCGATTTGATCAGCATCGATGCCGAAAGTATCACCGACACTGGGACGTCGAAGATCGAAATCAACAATCAGAGTCTTCTGCCCCTGGTTGGCACAGGACAAGGCAAAGTTGGCCGAACAAAATGTCTTTCCCTCCGCCGGCACTGCACTGGTAAACAAGGTCACCTTTCGCTCATCATCACGACCAAGTAAACCAATGGCGGCCCGCAAAGTTCGAAATGCCTCTGAACAAAGCGAATTGGGATCCGAGGAGAGAATCAGACGTTGTTTGTCGCCACGGATATCGCTGCTACGCGGAATTGAGCCCAGCACCGGAATGCCGAAGAGCCGTTCAGCCTGGTCCACCGACTTGATCGTGGTATCCAGAGTGTGCAGCAGATAAATGATGCTGAAGCTGATTGCCAATCCCAAGGCAACATATGTCGCAATGATTCTCTCCTTGTTGGGCTGATAGGGTAAATCTGGGACCTTGGGCATATTGAAACTGGAAACCAAGTGATTGTCGTCCTGTTTCTCCTTTTGAAGGACCTCCCGTTGCGCCAATCCCCTGACGGCCGATTGATAGAGATCACGAGCCGTTTGTGCCGCATCACTCAAGCGCGTGTACACGAGCCGTTTGACGCTGACCTCCTTCACCTTCTTTTCCCACTCCTTGACCGCCAACTGCAATTGACTCTCCTCAAGTTGCAATTGCTTCATTTCCGCAGCCAACACCGCGGGCGCGGCGAGCACTTGATCATTGAGTCGATCGGTAAGCGACTGCATCAGCGTGACAGCCTCTATCATCTTGGGATGTTTGGCGCGATAGCGTTGCTGAAGATTCACGATCTCATTCTGCTGGTCAGCGATCCGCTTCCGCAGTTCGGCCACCGTCTCAGTCTTCGCCACCGAAGGCACCAAGACGAGCTTGGCAGGATCGTTGCCAATCGCCTGCATTGCATCCCAATCATTCTGAAGTTTCTGCCGATTTTCTTGAACAAGGTACAATCGCTCACTCCGTGCCTTCAACTCTTCCCCTGCCATTTCGTCCTTCCCCACCGAAATGGTGTTGGTACGCAGAAAACTCGCCAGCTGCCGGTCCGCGTCGTCCGATTTGATGCGTAAATTTGGAATCTCCGTTCGCAAAAAATCCGTGGCATTATTTCGGGTAGCTTTGCGCTTCATTTTCTGAAACTGCACGAATCCCAAAATTGCTTCCTGAGCAATCATCTGCGCAATTTGTGGATCGTCGTCAGTCGCCGTCACATCGATGAAACTGGTACTCTTTCGGTGAGCGGCTCGAACGCGCCGCGAGACCTGCATCCGCAAATTGGCCAATTTTTTGTCACGCTCGGACACACCATTCAACCACGTATTGACTTTATCATTCTTCAGCTGTCCGGATTCGAGCCGATCGAGCATATTGAGCGCAATATTCTTTACCGAGTCCTTCGTGGTGATCTCCTCGGACAAGGAATTGAAAAGCATCGGATCCCGCCAAGCGAGGGGATCGGCATCGAGGTCGGCCATGCCCAACGCTGAACGCGCCGTATTCATCTCCACCTGTAACGAGCCCGTGCTTTTGTAGCGGACTGGAGTAGTCTGAATCTCGTAATACGAGTAGGCGAGCGCAGCGGCCAACAAGGCCAGAATAATCCAAAGATTCTCGATCAGTAGACGGAAAACATACTGGAGCGAAAACTCGGTTTGAGGCTGGTCGTAATCCAGCCCCACATACTGCGGATCATTGGGAAGCATCTTAGAAGAATCTCTCAGGGACGCTGATATGGTCGCCTGGAATAACGAAGAACTGTTCGGCTTTGGGATCGTCAGCGAGCTTCTTGGCGTTCACGGTGAACACCTTCTCCTTGTCGCCTTCCCGTCGACGAACCTTTACCGAGCTTGAGTTGGCGTAACGGGTAAACCCTCCAGCCAAGGCGACTGCCTCCAAAAGAGAAATCTTTGCCTGACCTTTGGGCAATTCAAACGCACCGGCAGAGCCGACCCGGCCATTCACCGTGATACGTGCTCGTTCGAGTTCTTCAAAGATTGGATTTAAGGTGATCTGTGGATTGACCAAGAAGTCTCGATTGTACAGATCCGTGATCCGGGCACGGGCCTGTTTCACAGTCATGCCACTCACCTTGAGCTCGCCGATTAGCGGCAGGACAATGCCACCATCTTTGTCGACAGTGACGAGCGATGTCAGATCCGCCTCGCGGTAGACAAGCATCTGTAGCTTGTCACCGGCATTGAGGAGTCGACTGCCGTCATCAGACTTCACCGTTGGCCGAACAGACAACAAACCCGGATCAGCCGCATGGACTTGATCCGGGTTGTGGAGAGATATGCCGAGGAGCGTGAAGCAGATAGTTGCGAATCGTTTCAGGGCTCTTTCGTTTGGCATTTCACGATTTCAGGCGTGTTCAAGTATCAGAAAGTATACGACAATGTCGCACCAAACTGATTATTGTTAAAGTCGCCGTTGATCGAGTTAGATTCGTTCTGCCGGTATTGATAAAACAATGCAGCAGTAGCGCGGGATGCTAAACGAACACCAACAGCGGGCCGCACGAAGTAGTAGTCGTCTTCGCGACTCGTGACTGCAGTGATCGTGCCGTCAGAATCGGTACCGAGGTAACCCGTGTTCAACGAGAGTGTGTAGCGTTCACCCATCTTGTGGACGACGGAAGCATTCACAAGGTTGCGAGTCGCGTAGGAGTTGCCGCCCACGCCAGGATTAGTGTTATTCGGAGCAATGGACCGTGCGAAGTTGAACGAGGCCACAGTCAGCGGCGACAGTTTCCAGTCCGCACCAAGTCCGTAGACCAGATTAGCCCGGTCTAGGTTAATCCCCTGGAATTGACGAAATTCGACGCCAACTTCCGCGTTCAGCGCCACTTTTGCGGAAGCAATCCAGATCATACGAGTACTGACCTGTTCGTAGACCGAATTGGCACCTGTGTCCACCTGATCGTAACCCATCCGACCGCCAATACCGTAATGGAGTTTGGCGGACTGCTCGAAATCGAGCATGACGTTCCCTTGAAGACGTTGTGAATCGGTGAATGCCGCTCCATCGTAGTCGTTGAGAACGTACGCAAAGCTTGACTCCAGATCAGTCTTTTCACTCAAGTCATACACCGTAGACAACGTAGAAGTCCAAGCGCGCCGCTTAGCCCTGCCACCAGCCTGCAGATTGGTCACATCAGCATCGGACTGAGACACCAGAGTCTGGTCGAAACGCCAACTGAGCTTATCTCCGCCGCCAAAAGAAATGGATCCTTGGTGGTCAGCGGAATCAGCTCCGGAATTCTCTTGGAAGAGCAAAATATTGGCATTATACGAAGCCGAAAAAAACTGATCAGCCTGTCCCCGGTAATCACCGGCACCTAAAACAACACCTGGAGACAAAGTGTGGATAATGTCGTGTTTTTGAGCCGCCCCAGCCGGCAAAGCCACTCCATTATCAATCAAGAAGACGTTATCATCATAAGTGAAGGTGTAAGCCGCATTGGGCCGCACTTCAACAGATCCGATCTGGAACAGGGGCGCATTGACGCCCGAATCTTGAGCACTCAGAGTGCCAGCAGCTAGTGCAAATGCGGCTGACAGGTAAAGTCGACGTTTGTTTTCTGAATTCATGTCTCGGTTTCTCTAAATTTTGTCAGTTGTTTGTAGTTAAAAACTCAGACCGAGATTGCACCACCGGTGGAAGAACCAGCACCGGTCGAACCATTGGCGCCAGCCAGACCACCACCATTGCTAGCAGACGATCCACCACCGATACCACCAACGTTCTGGACACCCAAGAGCGCCAACACCGCGGTCGCTTGTGCGCTAAGACCACCACCCACCGAGATGGCTGAGGAAATACCACCCGGTTGCGTGCTGGCAATAATCACCTCGATTGCGCCAGCCGCCAACAGGGGATCAGCTGCGATTGAAGACAAGCTACCAATGGTCGCACCAATCGGCAGACCGGAAATGGCAGAGATCTGATTAGCTGCACCCGAAAGAGCGGCAAACGCATTAGCAGAATTGGCTTGCGCCGTGCGTGCCACCTCTTCGGGCTGATATGCCGCACGAACGGCTTCAATCTTCGCCACTTCGACACCAACAAAAGTTTTCTGCTCTTCAATCTCAGCCTGAAGCTTGGCGATTTCCTTGGTGAGCTGGCGAATCTCGGTATCCTGCTGCGGAGCGAGCTCGACGACCGTGAATCCATTCGCCTCAGCAATGAACTCCGCATCACCGCTTTCAAGCGCCTGAATCTGAGTTGCAACCTTTCGCGTCATGGCCTGTTCGCCCTGTGGAACCAAAACGGCATTCGCGTAAAGCGACGCCAACAATGCGCCGCCAGCAACAACGCTTGCGGTCTTTTTCATCACTGATGTTTTCGTTTTCATTGCCTGAATTCTATCTGATGTGCCTCGAACTAGATTTTTAATGTCCTCAACCGAATTTATCACCAAGCCACCCAAACAATTTTTATGTCAGTGGCTCTGGCAACGATCTTTTTAGGGAATGAACTTAAGTGGGTCAAGTGGTTTCTGGAGCTTTTTTCAGCCCTTCTGAAGTTAATAATTGCACTGTTTTATCGAGGGTTCCACGGTTTTTTAGCAAAACGCGTCGCCCCCCCTCAACCAAAGCCGCTACAGCATCGACTTCGGTTAACAGCGACTTGAGTTCAGAATGCAGGTCAGTCTCGGATACACGGACAGCGGCGTTGTCTCGACAGAGCAGCTCCACAATATCCCGGAAGTTTCCCATCCGTGGCCCGAAAATCACTGGTTTTCCTAGCCCAACGGGCTCCAAAGGGTTCTGCCCACCACCCACACGCAGGCTCTTCCCCACGAAAACGACGTCGGCCACGGCATAGAAATCGAGCAATTCACCGGTCGTATCGACTAGCAAGCAATCACTACCCCGGTCGTCCGCGGTGATCTTGGAGCGAATGGCAACCGTGCATCCGGCCCCGCGCAATTCCCCTTCGGCCAATCGGCTGCGCTCCATGTGACGCGGGACAACGATCAGGAAAAGCGCCGGCACAGTTTTCTTCAGCCTCTGAAACACGGTGGCGAGTATTTCTGCCTCTCCAGGGTGCGTGCTGCCGGCGACGAGGATTCTTGCGTCCGATCCCACGTCCAGTCTTCGAAGCATTTCACGGGCATCAACCCGGCCCGGGGCTTGCGTGACGAGGGCATCGAATTTCAGGTTACCCGTCACTTTGACTCGTTGAGGATCACAACCGAGTTCCGTCCATCTCTGCGCGTCCGCCTCGGATTGCGCGCCGACGGCGGCCAATGATTCGAAGAGACGACCAAACAACAAGCGTGCCCGCCGGTAGCCACGAAACGACCGCTGCGAAAGGCGGGCGTTGGCTAATGCGACCGGGATGCCTCGGTCTTGTGCCTGCCAGATCAGGTTCGGCCAGATCTCCGCTTCCATCAGCACGATCAACTGCGGACGAATGGCCGACAAAGCGCATCGAACCACGCGACCAAAATCGATCGGATAATAAAGAGCGATGACGTCCGGCGCTTTTTTTCGCAACTCAGCCATGCCCGTGGAGGTCGTGGTCGATACGACAAACTGGTATTCCGTCCACTGTTCCTGCAATCGCCGCAGGAGAGGCACGCACAAGTTGACTTCGCCGACGCTGACCGCATGCAGCCAAACGGTGGGGCGCTCGCCGAGTTTCCGGCGTATCTGCGCATCGTAGGAACCGAAACGTTGCCCAAATCCTGATTGCCAAGAACCTCGTCGCCACATCTTCCAAAAGTAGAAAGGCGCAGTAAAAAGGAAGAACACACAGAACAGGAAATTGTAAAGCAATCGGATCAAGCGTCCTTTTTGAAACACAGCAGCACATCTCAGACCAAGCAGAAACCTCTGTGGCGCAGGTACTAAAGCGGGATTAGAGTGACTTGAAAGCGGGCTTGTCTCCGCCAATGGCCCGCGATTATAACACCGGAAACAAGACGTGTCGGATGGTGGCAGCCAATTACGGATGGTGACCTGCGGGAGTTGCGAAGCGAAGTGCTTCATATCTTCCGACCTTGGTGCATTTGAAGCAGCGAACTGCAACAAATGCGGTCATCCAATCATGATCCCGGTGATGCTGCAGCAGTTCGAACTGCGCGGCGAAATCGCCAGAGGAGGCATGGGCGCTGTGTTCCGAGCTTGGGACACAAACCTTCATCGTGAGGTGGCGGTGAAGCTTATGCAGGATGAATTCGCCAACGATCCGGCGCAGGTCGAGGAGTTCGTGAAGGAAGCCCGCGCCTGCGCCTGCATCAATCACACGAACATCATCCACATCTATTCCTTCGACGAGGCGGCTGGCAAAAAATACCTCGTGATGGAACTGGCGGAGAACGGGACGCTGGACGATCGCATCGAAGCCAACGGCTGCGTATCCGAACTTGAGGTGCTCGACGTGGGCATCAAGATTGCATCCGGGCTCGACGCCGCCTTGCGTCACAACCTCCTGCACTTGGATATCAAGCCCGGCAACATCCTCTACAATGGCGACGATCCACCAGAACCCAAGTTGGTGGATTTTGGTCTCGCCCGCAGTGCTGACGAAGAACGCGGCTACGAAGAAGAGGGAGGCATTTTCGGCACACCTTACTACATCGCGCCGGAACGTTTGAGCGCGAACCGCGAAGATTTTCGATCGGACATGTACAGCTTGGGCGGGACGCTTTACCATGGCTTGGTGGGACACGTTCCGTTCGAGGCGGAAGAAATCCATGACATCGCCAATGCGCACATTCACGAGCCCTTGGTGCCGCCGAATCACATCGTGCCGGACATTCAGGAACTCACGAATGAGGCCATCTGTCGTTCGATGGCGAAAGATCCGGAAGAGCGCTACCAGAGCTACGATGAATTTATCATGGCGCTCACGGCCGCGCGCAGCCACCTCTTGATCCAGCGCTACGGCGGCGGTGGATGACCCGCCCCTCAGCGCTCCAAGATATCCGGCCGCGTCCAAGCCAGATCATCTTCCCACCGCACCTTCACCAATGGCCATTTTTTGGGGGCCGTAATCACGACCGGTCCGTCCTTGGTGGCCAGAATGCTATCCTCACTCTTGGTTCCGGCAATGGTCGGATTCCAAGCAAACGGCTGATTATCCAGAACCACTCCTGAGACCGTCGGGGAAGCAATCAGGTTGCGTCCTTGGTAACCGGAGGGGCCACCTTGGTGATGTCGGTGCCATTCATCGGCAAAGCCCATTTCACGATAGGTATCCACTCCCCGCCGGAACACTTCCCGAATCGGCGTACCGACCCGCGTGTTCAAATGAAACGCCGAATCCACGACACAAACCGCATCATGCTTTTCCCTCAATTCCCGTGGTATGGCCCCGAAATGCACCATCCGCGTCGTTGAAACGATCAAGCCGTTTCGCCGGGCGCTGAGCACGACCATCACTTGGCGTTTGAGTTTCTTGTGGGTCGGCTTGGGATGGCGAAACTTGTAGGCCCGCTCGTCCGCCCCAATCAACATCACCACGGCGGTTGCCTGTTGCGCCATGACGTTCTCCGATAACAGTCCGGCAATTTGAAACTCGGTCATTCCCGGTTTCAACTCGAGACAGGTTTCGCGCATCGCTTTCTCAGCCACACGGCCAAGGGACTTGAAGCGGGTCACCTCTTCTGTTCCCAGTGAATGATGCAAGGGATGAAAAAGATCAGCTCGATTGCGCGTTCCGAAGTCGCCGCAGTCGGACAACACCTTGCGCGGATTGACGACTTTCTTGAGTTTCTTCAAACCGCTGTTGTCGAACCAGTCGTATTCCAACGGCGTGGCACCCAATCCATTGACGACCTCCGCCTGTAGACGCGGCATCTCGATGCGATTGGCGAGCAGGAAGATCTCGTCGTCGGTCACCAGGAAATGCCCGAAGGAACGATCGGTGGCAATCGGAACGTTGGCTTCGCCGCCGCAGGAAAGCCAAGAGAAGTTCGCGCCCAAACCGAAGAGCGCGGCCTCCGCCTCGTTCGCGGCGAGCACACCCCGGACTTTGCGCAGTTTGCGTTTCAGTTCAGCCTTCATGGGGGATTTGGAATTGAAGTGCTACGACCGATCTAATTAGGGTTGTCAATGTAAACGGCGGGTTTCCCGTGACAACCAATTAAATGCAGGACTGGAACATTCGATCGCGCGGCCACGAGTGCAGCGAGTGCCAAAAGGGATTCAAAGACAAGCAATCCTACCGTACGCTGTTGTTCCACGGCGAAGAGGAGTTCAACCGCGTCGATCTCTGCAACGCCTGTTGGAAGGAACAGTACCAGGAAGACTTCAAGAACCAGGAAGGCTTCCTCTCCGTCTGGCAGGGCACCTACAAGGCTCCGCCGCCGCCCGAGCCCGACGCGATACAGAAGGCCAACGCCGAGCAACTCCTCCATCAACTCGTCGAACTCAACGACCCCGAATTTCTCGCCGCCTCCTACATTCTCGCCGTGATGCTCGAGCGCAAACGCATTATCAAGGTGAAGGACCAGATCCAGGAGAATGATCGCCGGGTGTTCATCTACGAGCATCCGAAGAGCGGCGACGTCTTTTCCATTCCCGATCCCGGCCTCAAACTTGACGAACTCGCCGAAGTCCAAAACCAGGTCGCCGGCCTCATGGAACACGGCTTGCCCAGAGACGAGGCGGAACAAAACGAACTGGATTCCGAAGCGGAACTACCCACAGACTCCAACCCGGAACCCGAAGCCGCCGAACCCGAACCGGTCGGCGCCGAAGAATAACTGCCTGCAAACGAAGCCTTGCGGCCCTCTCCCCGCAAATCCTCTTTTGCAGACACGAAAACCAAGCACGTGTCTGACATCGGTCAATTTCAGCAACGAATCGGCCACCAATTCGCAGATGATTCCCTTCTGCGACTGGCCCTGACCCACCCCTCGGTCGGCAACGACCAGGGTTCTCTGGGCAACAATCAGCGTCTCGAGTTTCTTGGCGACGCCGTCTTGCAACTTATCCTTTCCGACGAGCTCTACCGCAAATTCCCCCATGTCGGCGAAGGCCTCCTGACCAAGACCCGCGCGGAATTGGTGAACCGCGACACCCTCGCCGCCCAAAGCCGTGCCATCGGTCTCGATCAACTGATCGACCTCAGCAAGGGTGAAGAACAAAATCAGGGCCGCACCCGCCCCTCCATTCTCGCTGACGCCTACGAAGCCTTCATCGGTGCCGTCTACCTCGACGGCGGATACGAAGCCGTCACCAAGGTCGTACTGACAGAATTCGCCGACCGCCTTGAGATCATGGACACCCCCACCGCTCTCCGAAATCCCAAGGGCGAACTCCAAGAACTCCTCCAAGCCATCTCCACCGATCACCCGCACTACGAAGTCGTCGATGTCTCCGGCCCCGACCACGACCGCGAATTCCAATGCACGGTGAACTACCGCGGTAAAGAAATCGGCCGCGGTGGGGGCAAGAGCAAAAAGGCAGCCGAAAGCAACGCTGCTTCCGAAGCCTTGGATCGCTACCGCGCCGGCGAGATCAGCGGGAAACTTCCACCCGTCTGATCTCAACTGTTCCCCCTTGCACGATCAGCCGGAAATCACTGGCGCCATTCTGTCGATTGCCGAACAACACGCCCGGCAACTCAAACTCGTGCAACTCGGCTGATCCGCGGCCTGCCACATGCTTATACGCCCCGCCCATGGTCGCGTTCGCGTCATGCGAATCATATTCCAAATTGATTTGCGCCGGCTCCGCCAGTTCCACCCGCA
>JBMYQZ010000128.1:0-10287 GCA_049601855.1 Limisphaerales bacterium
CGCGCGGCCCTACCGGTCATTGACGGGTTGCTTGATGTTGTCCCACGGAAGCCTCGAAGATGTCACGACCTGCAATCGACGTGAATCCGACACTACGCCCCACTCCAACAACTTCACAATTGCTTCCCCCGAACCCGCCGCCTAAAAATCTGCTGTGGGACGCATGAAAGCGAAGGAAACCACGTCGAATTCCAGCCTTGCCAGCGGCTCCGAACGACATCACCAGAATCATGAGCAACACCATCCACGCCCTCGCCGCCTTCGAACCGAAACAGCCTCTACAAGCTTTCGAATACGCCCCCGGCGACCTCCGCTCCGAACAGGTTGAGGTCGCCGTGGAGAGTTGCGGCATCTGCCACAGCGACCTCTCCATGCTCGACAACGACTGGGGCATGACCGCCTACCCCTTTGTGCCCGGGCACGAGATCGTCGGCAAAGTGGTCGCGATCGGTGATCACATCAAGCGACTCAAGGTCGGGGACCACGTGGGCATCGGCTGGTTCTCGGAAAGCTGCGGCACCTGTCCCGCCTGCCTCGCGGGCGATCAAAACCTCTGTGCCACCGCCGAGGGCACCATCGTGGGGCGACACGGGGGATTCGCCTCCCGCGTCCGGGTGCATTGGAGTTGGGCCACTCCCCTGCCCGAGGAACTCGACGCCGCCAGGGCCGGCCCGCTCTTCTGCGGCGGCATCACCGTCTTCAATCCCATCGTGCAGATGGGCGTCCAGCCCACCGACAGCGTCGCCGTCATCGGCATCGGCGGACTCGGCCATCTCGCGCTCAAGTTCCTCCGCGCCTGGGGCTGTGAAGTCACCGCCTTCACCTCCAGCGAAGCCAAACGAGAGGAGGCCCTGAAACTCGGCGCTCATCGCACCCTCAACTCCCGTGACGCTGACGAGCTGGCCAAGGCCGCCGGCAGTTTTGACTTCATCATCAACACAACCAACGTCGGTCTCGACTGGAACAGCTACGTCGCTGCGCTCAAACCCCGCGGCCGCCTGCACACCGTCGGAGCCGTGTTGGAACCCATGGCGATGGGCGCCTTCCCGCTCATCATGGGACAGAAGTCCCTCTCCGGCTCCCCGCTCGGCAGTCCGGCCACCACCGAGACCATGCTCCATTTCAGCGCCCGTCACGGCATCGCCCCCACCACCGAGACCTTCCCCATGTCCCAGGCCAACGACGCCCTGGAACACCTCCGCAGCGGCAAAGCCCGCTACCGACTCGTGCTCACCAACGACCTCCCGGCCTAACTACCCGCGCAGCTTGTACAAACTTCGCCGAGTTCCAGAAACATCTCTACACTGAGAAAAGCGGCAAAACTGAAACTTCGGCTGCTTCGAAGTGGAGCGTCAATATGACGGCAATTATGAAAACGGGTTTGGCGCTTGGCTTGTTGGTGTATGCAATCGGCGTCTTCGGAACTTGGCTGCAAGGCGAGTTCTGGTGGGTGACTTTCGGCAAATTCAGTGACGCCGACAGGTCGACATTGAGTGATACCCGGATGGCCATGTGCCTGCCGGAGCTGTTTGTTCTCGTTAGCGGATTGATCATGTCATCCTCGTTCTTCGTTTTTGTTGAAGGCAAGAAACACAAGGACCTTCTGATCCTATCCTTCATTGCCCTCCTGGCGCTGCCGGTGTGGATTACTGGAAGCATCGCCGGAAGCAATCTGTTCAGCAAATCTCAAGCGGCGTTGCAGGAGCATTTCGAAAATGCGAAATCGAAGGCTGAATCCAGGACGCAAAACTAAATTTGATGGAAATCACCGAAGTCTTTTACCCCAAGAAGCGCAGTCAGTGGCGTAGTTGGCTGAAACGCCATCATGCCAAGAAGAAGGAGATCTGGGTCCGCAAACCTCACAAGGGGAGCGGACTGCCGGTAATCTCCTACGACGATCTCGTGGAGGAGGGTCTGTGCTTTGGCTGGATCGATGGGACGATGAAGAAGTATGACGACGAGAGCAGCGTCCAACGGATCACTCCCCGGCGGAAGAAGGGCAGCTTTCTCTCGGAACTCAATCGTCAGCGGATCTGGAAACTTCAACGGTTGGATCTGATGACTCCCGCCGGACTGGAATTGATCGCCGACCAGGTCGGTTCTCCTGACGATCCGTTCGAGATTCCGGATTGGATGGCAAAGAAGCTGAAACAGAACCGCAAGTTGTGGCGACAGTTTCAGGCCTTCCCGATTTGTTACCAACGATTGAAGGTTGGCTGGATCGCGGCAACGCAGGGAGGCAGTCAGAAAGCGAACGAAATCGCGAGACAGGTTTCCGAACGGCGACTGGATCATCTCATCAAGATGACGGCGCAAAACAAACGATACGGAACGGAGCCCTTGGCCGACTGGTATTGACTCGCCGCGTATCGATTTTGTTTGGCTCCTCTCAAGCGCTGGCAAATGATCCCGGATGCTCAGAATTGGGATATCCCTTGCCCTCACAACGGTGGTGTTCTTCAGCGCGGATCTCCGCGCGATTGACAAGATCCAGATGGCGACCGATCCGGTGGTGTCGCCGGATGGAAAATCGGTGGCATTTTCGTGGAACGGTGACATTTGGCTGACCTCCATCAAAGGTGGCAGCGCTCGGCCGGTGACCCGCCATCCCGCCGCAGACGGGCAGCCCGCGTTTTCTCCAGACGGAAAAGCGATCGCCTTTACCAGCACGCGCACCGGCACGCGCCAAGTGCACGTGGTGGCGGCCACCGGAAGCCCGCCCAAACGGATCAGTTCACACACCGAAGGCTTCTCAGTGCTCGGCTGGCATCCCGATGGAAAGTCGATCCTCACCAGCATCACGCGCGACCATTTCTGGCGACGGGGCAAACGTTTCAGCCTGCTCAAGTTGAAGGATCGCGGCGTCGAGACAATCCTCTTCGATGACTATGGAGCCAATGGCCGGCTTTCTCCCGACGGCAAGAAGCTGCTCTTCACCCGTGAAGGCGAGCGGGATTGGCGGAAGGGTTACAAGGGATCGAGAGCGACCCAGATCTGGCTCTACGATTTGGAAAAGAAGACATTCAAGAAACTGGTTCATGAGGAGGAGGAATCCCGTTCGCCAATCTGGAAACCGGATGGCAAGGCTTACTACTACGTCGCCGAACGCGGAGGAGTCGGCAATCTTCGCCTGCGGGAACTCGCATCCGGCGAGGAAACCCAGCTCACCCAATTCAAGGAAGATTCCGTCATGTACCCATCGATCTCGAAGGATGGTTCGGTGATTGTCTTTCGCAATCTCTTCGACCTGTATTCGCTCAAACCCGACGGCGAATCCAAGCCGACCAAGCTCGAAATTCGCAATGCAGCCGACCACGCCCTGATCCGGGAACAGCGACGCACGCTGAAATCCGCCACCCAGGTGGCCTTCTCAAAAGACGGCCTCGAAATCGCCTTCATCGCCGGCGGAGATCTCTGGGTGATGGACACCGAACTACGCGAGCCAGTGCAGGTCACCTCCACTCCGGCTTTTGAACGCGATCCGGTTTTCACCGCCGATGGCCGAAGCATCCTGTTCGTCGGTGAACGCAGCGGGCAGCCCGACATCTGGCACGTGGGCAAGGCCGATGAGAAGCTCTATTGGTGGCAGAACGCGAAGTTCAAATTCACCCAGTTGACGAAGGATTCCGCTGCGGAGGCCAACCTCCGGCTGAGCCCCAACGGCAGCCAGCTGGCCTACACCAAGGACCGGGGCGATCTCTGGGTCATGCGCCCTGACGGCAAGGATGCCAGGCTGGTGTTCGAATCGTGGAACGCTCCCCAATTCAACTGGTCACCAGACAGCAAATGGCTGGTGTATGCCCAGTCGGACAACGACTTCAATCGTGACATCTGGATCCGCCCACTCGACGACAGCCGCAAGCCCTTTAATCTTTCCCGCCACCCGGACAATGATTCAAATCCGGTCTGGTCACCCAACGGCAGGATCGTCGCCTTCACCGGACGACGCCGTGCGGACGAAACCGACATTTACTTCGCATGGCTCACCGAGGAGGACGATCAGACCGGGACGCGCGACTTCAAGCTGAAGAAGGCCATCGAGAAGATGAAGAAAGGGCGTTCACGATCAGGCTCAGCCCGGAGCCGAACCGCCAGTCCAGCAACGAAAACGTCCCCCTCGAAAACGCCTCCCGCCAAACCGGCGGATGATGACCATCCGGCCAAGAAGAAAGCCACACCGCAACCGGGAAAACCCGCCACCGCCAAGTCGGCCACCAAGCGCCCATCATTGAAGATCGATTTTGCAGATCTGCACAAGCGACTGCATCGGGTCTCCATTCCCAACACGAGTGAAGGCAGTCTCTTATGGTCTCCCGACTCCAAGAAACTTGCATTCACCGCCAGAGTGGATGGGAAATTCGGCACGTATTACATTGAGATTCCCACCAGCCTCAAACCCAAGCTGTTGAACGCCAAAACCGGCTCGCAGGTCCATTGGATCTCCAGCGGCAATCGCATCCTCTGGCTCTCCAGCGGCGTGCCGGGCTCCGTCGTCGGCACCAGTGTCTCCACCTACTCCTTCAGCGCCAAACAACGGGTCAATATCGGCCGGACTTTTGCGGAGGCTTTCAACCAATCCTGGCGCGCCATGCGGGACAATTTCTACGACAACAAACTGGGTAACCGTGACTGGAACAAGATTCGTGAAAAATACGCCGACATGGCCGCCAACAGTCCGGACGGGAGCACACTCGGCGAGGTGATCAATCTGATGCTGGGCGAACTCAACGGATCGCACCTTGGCTTCTATTATCGCGGTCCGGCTTTGGCCCCGGTCTCCCCGCCCGATTCATGGTCCGACACCACCGCCCATCTTGGCGTCCGCTTCGATCCGAGACACCAGGGCCCGGGCTTGCTCGTGCGTGACGTTATTCCCGAGGGGCCGGCCGACCAGAAGCGTTCGCAGATTGCCGCCGGCGAGGTCATCACCGCAATTGACGGCAAGAAAGTGAGTCCGACCACCCATCTCACGCCAATCCTGACCGGGAAGCCGGAACGTGAAATCAGTTTGGAAGTTCGCGAGAGCAAAAAGAAGAAGGCCCGAACGCGGACCGTCGTGCTGCGCCCCACAAGCTACTCAAGAATCCGCTCGCTGCTCTATGAAGAGTGGATCTCCGACAACCAAGCCCGCGTAGCCGCCGCCTCCGACGATTCGCTCGCGTACGTGCATATTGCCGGCATGAACATGACCAGCTTCCATCGTTTTGAGGAGGAACTGTTTTCGGCCGCCTCCGGCAAGGACGGCATTGTCATCGATGTGCGCGAAAACGGCGGCGGTTCCACGACGGATCATCTGTTGACCATTCTCACGCAGCCTCGGCATGCCATAACAATTCCCCGTGGCGGCGGACGCGGCTATCCTCAGGATCGCAAAATCTACGCCTCCTGGCACAAACCCATCGTGGTGCTCTGCAATCAGAACAGCTACAGCAACGCGGAAATCTTCAGTCATGCCATCCGGCACCTCAAACGCGGCAAGGTCATCGGTGTTCCCACTGCCGGTGGGGTGATCAGCACGGGCCGCAAGACCATCATGGACGTCGGCTACATCCGAATGCCCTTCCGTGGCTGGTATCGGCTGAGCGACGGACAGGACATGGAACTGCATCCAGCGCAACCCCATTACGTGGTCTGGCCGCTGCCGGGCGAACTTCCCTCAGGAAAAGACACCCAACTGCAGAAAGCCATCCAGGTGCTGAAGAAGGAAGTGAAGAAGTATCAGCGTCTACCTGAGCTCAAGCTCATCAAGGCCAGCGAACGCAAGAAATAAGGAGCCGGGCTACTTTGCCGGCAGGCGGATGATGGTCTCGAAGTCCTTCTCGTCGTTCTCCTCACATTCATTCTCGTACGTCTCGAAACAGAGGCGCTTCTTGTTCTGCCGAAACACCTTCGCCTGCGCCCGGCCCATGATGGTGGCCCAACCGTTGCCCAAGTGACGGTAGGGCCCGGTATGTCTCACGGCGAACACTTTGCCGCAGGGAACTTCGCCGGCATCGATATCCGAGGGAAGATTGTAAGGAATCGCCTCCACCGGAAAGCCGGCGGTGAAGATCGACCTGCCCTTCACCATGTTGAACTTTTGATACAGGGAGAATCCCAAGCCACTCGCTTTCACATCGTTCGCCTCCATCCAAGATTTCAACTTCCCGTACGCCGACGTCATCGATTCCCCAATCGCATCTGTGGCGCTCTCCTTCTTTACACCGATGTATTTGAAACCAGTGAACGATTCTTCACCCACCACTTCGACTCTCGAAGGCACGGAGCCGGTCTCGATATAGTCCTTCAACATCAACAGACCTCGCTCGTAATCCATCCCCACCATCGCGGCGAAGAAGTTCTTCATGAAGAACATGAAGAAAGGAATCGAACTCTCCATACTCCACGTGACCTCGGTGGACTCTCCCTGCGGTTTGAATTCAAACCGTACGGAGGCCACCGATTTCCACGGTTTGAGAAACACGAGGCGATAATCGATCGAATCCGGCGCATCCTCAGAAATGATTCCCATTTCACCAGCGCCAATGACCGTCCCCTCCCAGGCGTAACTACGTCCATCGTCGGCATAGTCGAGGCGGCAGTCTGGCTCTTGAATAATCCAAGGCGACCACTTGGGCCATTGATGAAAATCACGAATACAGGCGTGAACATCCATCGCGGGGGCATCGATGACGGTGGATTTGCGGACATTGAATTTGGGCATGCGATGATGATTTTGGGTATTCGGTCTGGCTCACGAGAGAATATTGCACGACCCGTGCTACGCCAATTCAAAGTGTGCATCAGCCAACCGAACGCCATTGATCTGCAATTCGATCCGGTGATGACCGGGATACAAAGCACGAATCGTGGTGATTTTCAACGGGTGTCGCTTCGTGATCTCGAGCGTACCGCGTGCCGACAATTCCGTCACCGTCCACTTGAACACCTTTCCCGAACTCTTCCCGCCCTTCCGCACGTAATGAACGACGTAATCGATGGCCAGCCGTTGTTTGCGCGAGGATTGGCTCCGGATCACCCCGTTGACTTCGACGACATCACCGACCGCGATTCGCTTCGGTGTTGTCGTGATCTGAGCCGACAATTTGTCCGGCGGCTTGAAGCCAACCACCGCCAACGCCCCGCGATGCCCGTCTTTGATGAGGGATCGCAAGGCGTGACGAATCACCCAGTTACGCAATTCGTTGCTGCGCCGCGACCACGCCCGACAACGCGCCACAACCAAGTCCGGATGATCCTTGGCAATATCGTTCAGATTGTTCGCCACCGAGCGACGCACGTAGATCTCCGAGTCGTCCTTCAACGCTTCCAGAATCGGCCAGATCGGTGATGGGTCATCCACCAGCGCCCGCAACTTCTTCCCCCAAGGCAGGCGCGGACGAACGCCCTCCGAACACCACCTTCGAACGTGCGGATTGGGATGTGTCACCAGTTCCTGCAAGCGGGTAAAAGTTTCCGCCGTGTGCTGCTCAACGAAAGGGCGCACGGCAAACTCGGACGAGAATCTCTGCGTCAACTCGATCATCGCCGTCATGGATTCCTCAAAGTGTTCCACACCGTATTCCGCGATGAATTGTCCGAGTGGCCATTGCAACCAACCGTCCGTCACGTCCTCACATCCTGGACGGGCAGCGGGCAAGCTGCGCGCCAAGATATTCAGTGCCTTCGGCATGTCCGGCGGCAAGCACTCTTGCAAGGCTCTCGAGAACTGTTGCACGCGACCATTGAACTCCAGCTTTGTCAGCCCCTTCGTTGCGATCCGAGTGAATCTCTCTTGATCAAAGGACTTCCAGGCACCATCGAACTGCCCGGCCAACCGAACCGCCGCCTCCCGGTCAAACCAATCCTTGAAAGCCTTGCGCTCCGGACTCTTCTCGTCAGCAGCCATCACTTGCGACGTTTCTTCTTACGCTTGCCACCCTTGGCATGTTTGCCGGTGCGAACTCCCGCGCGAAATGACTGGCCGACTGACTGTCCGGATGCGGCCATCTTCTCTTGGCTCTCCTTGATCGCGTTCTTGTAGAAATCCAGGTCACATGTCGCCGGTTCATCATCGAGATCGATCGGAGTTTTCTCCACCGGACCCGGCTCCGCCTTTTTGACCGTTTTCCTCTTCAGCTTGGGTTTCGCCTGCGTCCTCGGCGCGGCCACACGTTGGGGCATCGGCGGCATGACCTCTTCCTCCGGCAAGGGCTTCTTTCGCGGGCGACCACGCTTGCGATAACCCTCCACGGGCATCGCCAACACCTCAACCGGCAAATCATGATCCTCGATCAAGTTCTGCACCGTCGCCATCGGCACCTCGAGTTCGAAGCGCCGTTGAATGAAGTCACGAATTGCCACAGGAATCCAAACGTCACCCTCGACCTGCAACTTGTATTTGGACGGCTGGTACCGCAGCACTGAATGACAGACGAGCCGCTCCTGGACGTCGCTCAACTTGGGAGGTGGCCCTTGAGGTTCCTGTTCCGGGAAGCGTTCGGGCTTCACGCGCATGCGCACCCAAGTATTGATCGCCTGCCGGGAGACGTTCAACTCACGGGCAACGTCAACCTGTTTGCGTTTGCCCGCAAGGATGTCGTCGACGATCTTCGCGACTTCCTCTTTCGGTATTCTGCCTCGACGGCCCACGCCTGAGGTTAGCGCTCACCAAGTCCGCTGTGCCCACAAAAAAAACCGGTGTTATTCACACCGGGTTTCGAAGTCTATCTTGAGAAGCTGCCTTACTTCTTCTTTTTCTTGGCCGGCTTCACCTTGGCGAGGAACTGCTTGGGATTCTTATCAAACTTTCCCTGGCAGTTGCCGCAGCAGAAGGCGACCTTGACGTTGGAGCTGGCACCGGCGTCTTCTCCAGAGAAGATACACTTACCCTCTTCACCCTTGGCTGCCTTGGCGATGAACTTGCCGGGAGCCTTGTCGAATTTGCCTTTGCAGTTATTGCAGCAGAACTCGACCTTCACGGTGGATACTTTGGAAGTGTCCACGGCTTTTCCTGACAACGGACATTTGTCGTTAACTGCCTTGCTGCCGGCAACAGCGGACGATGCTGTCACGCAGAAGGCCACGGCGATGATGAATAATGCGATACGTTTCATTGATTATTTATATAGACTGGTTGACGCGAATAACTCGCTGGTATGGGTGAATAATTGGACAAGTCAGTAGGGAGGGCAAGCGAAACGTTCACGCGATAATCTCATGGATCGGCCGGCCAAAGTCGATCTCCAAACGTTTATGACCAGGCACTTCCAATGAGTGCGCATCCAGCCCCAATTGATGCAACAAGGTTGCGTGGATATCCGTCACATAATGCCGATTCTCAACCGCGTGGAACCCAAGTTCGTCGGTCGCGCCATGCGTGATCCCGCCCTTGATACCGCCACCTGCCAGCCAGACTGAGAAACCGTAAGGATGATGATCACGGCCATCTGATTTCTCCGCACCGGGTGTGCGACCAAATTCCGTCGCCCAGACAACGAGCGTATCATCCAACATTCCACGTTGTTTCAAGTCCTTGAGCAGTCCGGCAATGGGCTGATCAACCTGACGCGTCTTCAGACTGTGGTTGTCATAGAGTTTCTTATGAGCATCCCAACCGTCGTGATAAAGCTGCACGAAGCGCACGCCATTCTCGACCAAGCGCCGAGCGATGAGGCATTGCTGCCCAAAGGACTTCGTGTCCTTGCCTCCGAGACCATACATCTCCTTCGTCGCCTCGCTCTCCCGGGACATCGACACGGCCTCGGGTACCGCCATCTGCATACGGAACGCGAGTTCATAGGACTTGATCCGCGCGCGCATTCTCGCGTCATCTGGATATTCTGCCCCCGTCAATTCATGAAGCTTGTTCAGCAGATCCAATTGCTGGAGACGTTCCGCGAGATACACCTTGTTACCCGGCGTTCCGAACTCCAGTGGATTGGACGGATTGGTTGAGATCTTCACACCCGCATGTTCCGGTCCGAGATAACTCGCACCATGGGCATTGGTACCACCACAGCAATCTCCAGGCGGCGGCCCCATCACCACGAACTGCGGTAGATTCTTGTTCGCCGTACCTAACCCATAATGAACCCACGAACCAACGCTGGGGAAAATACCGTCAAAGATGTGACGTCCGGTATGGAACTGAAGCTGCGCCGCGTGATCATTGTCCGTCGTCCACATCGAACGCACGACGGCCAAGTCGTCGGCACATGTTCCGACATGCTGCCACCAATCGCTGATCTCGGTGCCGCATTCGCCCCATTTCCGGTAACCGACTTGAAGCGGATACAGTTCGCCCAT
>JBMYQZ010000129.1:0-10282 GCA_049601855.1 Limisphaerales bacterium
GACAATTCAGGCAGTCGCGTCCGCGACGAACGTAAGGTGTGTGCGGATCAATCTCGTAGAAGACCAAACCCAGTTGAGGATCGTTGATCGTGAGTTCGTAAATGCCACCCGGAACCCAGCCGAAGTAGGCGTCGTCGGAGAAGTAAATGGCGCGCGGATTCTGCGGTGAGATGCGGGCGTACAGCAGGCTCGTCTTGCTGAACACGAGGGTCTGGGAAGACTCCGGGATCGCGAATTCCTTCAGCAGGTTCCGGAGCATGGGAAGGCCATACTTGCCCATGTTCTTGAGCTTGCCGTTTTGCCATTGGCGATCGAGCCGGTCGGCGCGGTTGCTGGTCGTTGTGGCGGTGTAGTTGAGCGGCGCCTCCTCGTAGGAGGCGGTGCGTTGGCCCGGCGCAGGTTGCGCCAGGGTGAGCGTGGCGGCGATGACGATGAAGGAGATTCCGGGCTGATGGTGCATGTTCTTGCATCAGTGTTGTTGCCGAATCGCCCGAGAACCTTCCCGATATTGCGGAATCCGGAACCGGACTTGGTCTTGCCGGCCTGGCTAGCGGCTACGGCGCACCTGTATGCGAAGTACGACAGGATTGCCATTCTTGGACGGGCTGAACTGAAGGCGTACCCGGTCTCCTTTCGCGAGCTCGTTGAATCTTGCGCGCTTGCCATCGCGAATCAGTTGGAGATTGTCGGGGACAATCAGGGTGTGCTCTTTTCCGTTACGATCCCGGATCTTGAATTCGCCTTTCTCGGTGTCGATTTGGACAACCTGACCCATCAGCATGTTCTGTGAATTGGCGGGTTGGTTTGCTCGCCCGGTTTGCGCGGTGCTACTCTTGGATTGAGAACGTGGTTTTGGAGGAGGCGCATCGAGTGGGGCTTTGTGATGCATGCGGTTGGCGGGCCAGCCGCTGTGGAGATCGCGATGTAGATGGACGGCGTAACGTTGCCTGATTGGCATGCACCAGCCCTCGGCGTCGTTGCAGCCGAAGTAGTGGACGGTCAGTTTGATGGGCTCGTTCGTGCTGGTGGCGGTGAGGTGGACGAGGAATTCTCGCGGATCGACATCGGAAGCTTCGTTGACCTTTGGACCTTGAAGTTTGGCGGGAACTGCGGAGATGCCGACGGGGGTATCGATCTCGACCCGAATCGGATCAACCTGGTTGTTCCAGTGCACGTGGTAGATGGGGTCGAGGAAGAAGCCAAGGTAGAGTTTTCCTTCGCCCTTGCCGTTCATCAATAACTTGGGATCGGCGTCGGCGCGGAGTTTGACGTAGAAGGGCGTGTCGTCGAATTGGAGTTCCGGCTCAACGACGATCGGGCGCAGATTGCGCGGAACCGTGATGCGTTTCACCACGCCCTTGGCGGCGGCATTCTCGACGGGGATGGTCCTGATGTCCTTGGCGGTGAGTGTAGTTGGGTTGTCCACCTCTCCGACGAGTTCTTCCAAGTCCCGACGCACTGCCTTGGGATCCGACCAAGCTCGCTTGCGGACGATCTCGCCGGCGGGATTGATGATGAATTCGGAATTGGGAGCCATCCCCATTGCGGTGACCAATTCGTTGTCCATGTTGTCACAGATCCAAGTGACTCCCGTGTCGATCCGCTTTTCCGCTTCGGCGACATGCAGCAATCGTTCCTTCAGTGTGAAGGGCTGGACGTAACCATCCTTCTCGGGGTGAGCGAGCGCCTTGTAGACGTAGTAGAACTTGACGCCCTTCGGTGAGTAATCGCGTTGAACGGCCTCCAAACTGGGGACCTTTCTCAGAAAGGGCGGTCAGGTCAGGCAGCCGAAGACAATGACGGCGTGGCCGCCTCGGAGGCTGCGCAAACGGAGCTTCTCACCACGGTGATCGTAGATGGTGATATCAGGCAGTTGGGAACCGAGCGCGGGTGATTTCGCGGCAAACTGCCGGGTGACCCGGCCCTTCGGGCTTTCGGCCTTTTTGTCCTGAGCGGAGGTCGTGTTGGCGAAAAGCAGCAATCCGGCAAGCAGGGGAAGGAAACGTGAGATCATGATGGCAGAATACGCGTGGGTGGTGGTGACGCAAGGGGAGGATTGGCTTGGGATATACCGATCTATAAGGACAGGCGTTCTCAGGGTGCCAAGGCTTCTAGGGTTCGCTGAACGAGATTGGTGTCCTTGCCTCCCGAACCGCGCAGGTTGAAGACGGCGGTGGCGAGGCAGCGGTCGCGCAGCTTGGGAGAGACGTTGTAGTAGTCTTCCAAAACAGCGGAGCTGAACTTGTAGTCGTGCGAATCGCGTCCGCGGAGGAACAGGTAGCGGCGGGCGTTGTGGATCAGTTCCTGGGCTGATTGGCCGCCTTGTAAGTAGCCGAGAACCTTTTGAGCCGCCTTGGTACGGTTGCGGCTGATCTCGGCGAAAACATCTTCGATGCTCTCGGGCTCCACCGCTTCGAGCTTGTCGATGCGCAGCGGCCCTTTTGGATTCGCGCGACCGCGGAACAAGGTGATGAACGCCACGTTCTGTAACAGCAGCATACGGCGGGTGTTGTCATCGCCGCTGGTTTGAAAAGCGAAGTGCAAGGCGTTCGCACTGGTAACCGCGTGCAGGGCAATGATGCCGGGTCGGCGCATGAGCAATTCACCGGCGGCTTCGAAAATGGCATCCCAGATCGATTGCGGGGCCACTCCGCGGTTGATGAGTCTCACGGCGGATTGGCACGCATCTTCAGCGTTGGCGGAGCGGAGTGCTTGCAACATCGCCTTCGTTGCCTCCAGATCCGTCTTCCCGGCCAACCAGTCCTGCCGAAGGGTGGGAGCCAATTGAAGATTGCGTCGCCAGGGACGATCAGCGGCGTCATCGCGTTTGGCGGGATTGCCGCCGCCGTGGGCGAGAAGGGCGTAGGCGAGCGAACGCAGTACCGGCTCCGCGTGTTGCCAACCGATGGCATTCAGGGTGCGGTGGGCATTTGAGACGTAGATGGCCTTGTGTCCGATATCACGGAAATCGCGTGCGCCCAATCGGCTGAACACCTCAAAGATCTCCTGTGCTCCCGCGCCCCGGGCAAAACCGGCGCAAGCGATGTCGGCCGCTTCGACGTCCCAATTCTGCATCGCCTCAATGAAGGCGTCCCTGGCCTTGTGTGGAGCCGGAACCTTGGCTTCCTGCACGCGGCTCATCGTCCAGTCGCCTTCACGCACGTCACGAGCCTGAGAGCTCTTGAAGTAATCAATGCCCCAGAAGATCGGGAGCCAGCGATCCGAATCCGGTGCGGCCATGCTGGCCAGATGAGCGGAGTTGATGGCCAATACCGCATGAAATTTGAATCCGACCGGGCGCGGCTGAATATTTCGCACACCCGCAAGTAGCAGGGCGGCCAAGATATCGCGGTAACTCAGCCCTTTCTTGATCCGATCTGCGATTTCCTCCAGCACTCGCGATTGTTGCGTGTTCTCCAGCAGCCGGACGATGGGCTCGATCTCGGGTCGCATCTGCACGGCATTCTTCGGCAGCGTCGCGTCGGCAGCCGATACACTTCCAAGTTTGTTGAGAAACGGGAGTTCGCTGGCGCCTAACAACGCTCCGGCGGACGCAGTTCGTCCAAAAAAACCTCGACGATTCTTACCGAAATTCATGACGCACCTTCGCCCGAAAGATGGCAGGGGGCGATGATGATTTCGGAAGTAATCACGCAACGGTTCCGAGCCGTTGGGGTTTCACGGTATGATCGTGGGAGGTGCCGTGCAGTAAACTACACCGTCTTACGGATCACTATTGGACGCCAAATGGTTTTTAGTTGTGCCATGAACCAACACCGACATCCGGAAACAAACCGAGCGATTCGGAAACCGATGCCGGAAAAAGGGGATGGGCTGCGTGGGATGGATGAACATCCGCCGTCGTACGACGAATCGGAGTCAGACCGTGACGGCGAGACGGCGATGGGACTGGGATTTCTTGCCCTGCTTGGACTCGGCCTATCGCACGTTCTCAGAACTATCTTCGGCTGATTCGCCTCCTTCCTCGTCGGTGGATCTTCGATCAGAGAATTGTTTTACTCCAGTCTGGCTCCCGTGGACTATGCTGGCCTCCATTCCATTCAAGACGCCTGGTGTCAATAGGCCTGAACCGGGCGCCTTCTGGCGGGCAAACATTGGGCGCATACACGATCTCGGCGGGGACCGTCGGGAGATATCCGTCTGGTCTGCCGCTCCCGGAGCCAAACGACTGGATGATCGCAACGGTTTTGGCGAATGGGTCTTGGAGAAAACTGAGACCAAGTAACCCACGCGCTGAGCTCGAGGCGAACTACCGCTATTTCGATCTGTTCTCAATGACTGACAGCGGAGCCCAAGCCATTGACGCGGGAGTGTAGTTGCAGGTGCAACCACCGGTGACGTTAGGGACATTGAGAATTCCGTCAGCCGGGATCAGGTTGTTGGCGCAGGCGCTGCGAATGTTCCAGAGCGGAGATATTTCCTTGGTGGCCATGTCGATGTAGGCGGCGTTGCCCTTGAAGCGGGTCGTGACGACGTTCGGGGCGGCGCGCAGATCGGTGCATCCGCGTCGATTCCATTTGAGCTCGCCGCTCGTCTTGGCGCCGGTGAGAAGATTGAAAGTCTCAAAGCTGTCGCGGTTGCCGACCACGATCGCGTTGCCGGCGATGGGTGCAGTACTGCCGATCTTGCGGATAAGTTTCCCGTCGGCTCCCTGAAATGCGCCACCGGCGGTTAGCAGAAGATCGTGCTCCTCGCTGTAACGCAGGGCGGAACTTGCTTTTGTCTCCCAGACCGTTCTGCCGCTGGCGATGGCGTAGGCGACGGTCCGTGTCTTTCCTTCGGTGACGATTGGCTTGCGCTTGTTCGGCAGTTCGGCGCAGAAGACTTTGCCTTTGCCGACTGCGAGGCTGATGTCCGAAAGCTGGAGTTCGGCGTTCCAGAGGAACTTGCCGGTGAAGCGATTGAGGCAAACAAGCTGTCGATCCACGGTCCCCAGCAGATATTGCTTCCACACCCGGATATTGGACCAGTTGGCTTCGGATTTGGTGGTGAGCTTTTCGGGTATGCTCAGTTCGCGAACCACTTTGCCGGTGGCGGGATTCAGCACGAGGCATTTGTTTTCACTGGATATGTAGATCCCGTCCGCAACCGCCACCAGGTCGGCCTTGCCACTGGCCCGGCTGGAACTGGGCAAAGCCGATGCCTGCCAGAGATGGCGGCCGGTGTAGGCGTCCAAGGCATGCAGATCGTCGGCCAACACGAGGATCCGGCCACCGGCCACGCGCAATACGGTCGATCCCGGTTTGCGATGCCAACGCAAGGCTCCGTCATACCAGAGCAATCCCAGCGGTGCCTTGAGGAACATGTCTTGTGAGGCTCCAGCATTGGCGGCGTTCGCACCGCTGTGTGACCAATCGGTGGATCCGGGCAGGGATCCGCTGCGTCGGATGATGAGTCGCTCATCCGTGGTGGTGATCTCTGCCTGCGGAAGTCTTGCCTGCTTCATCTTCGCGGCAATCGCGCTCGCCTGCTGGGCTGATTTCACACGGGTCCACATCGTGCCGCCGTAGGGGCGCAGATAGCGGTAGGCATGTTGTCGGTCCGTAACGTCCGGGTTGAGGACGATAAGGTTGGCCATGTAGGGCGGAAGTGGATGGGTATCGGGATCGGTCATTTGCGCGGAGGCGCGCGCTCCGTAGCGACCGTTGTTGCGCAGACGTTGGCGCAGATCCTTGACTTTGGCGGCATCGGGGTCGATCGCGATGACGTGGAGATCAGACTGGCGGATCAGTTCCTCGACCAGTCGGGGACTTTTCCATCCAAGCACCAAGGCATAGCCATCGCGCTGTTGGGTGTCCTTCAAGATCTGGGATGCCTGCGTGCTCCATTCATCTTTCTTGGTTCTTCCACCATCGGAGGGGATGGCGTGGACGAGAGGAGGCGTGGTTGGCTTTTTGCCGAAAGCATGGATTGAGCCTTCCAGCGTGACGACAAAGAGGCGGCCATTGGCGGCGAGCATGCTGTGTGGCGTTCCTAGAATCCTGGCTTTCCACGATACTTCTGCCTTACCGTTGATCAGGTCGATCGCCTGGATGACGTTTGGACCGCCGACGTAGAGATGGCCGCCGGCCTTGATGTGGACTTTCAGTGTCGACGGCAAACGCCAACGTTCGGGGAAACTGAATTCATTGACCGGCAGGATCGTGTCGCGTCGGCCGACTTTTCGGATCTGTGCCTCCTGCGGTTGCTTGGTCAGGTCATAGGCGCGGATGCTGTCTGTGTCGGTTTGGTTGACGCCGTTTCCAAACCCAGATTGATAATAAAGGGTGTTTCCGTCCATCACTGGCATGCGGAAATTGCCAAGGTCTCGATGATTGGTGGGGTCCGATTCGATGCGCTTCCAGCCGCCGGCCAACAGCATTTCGTCCTTGGCATTCACGCCGGCCCGCTTCTGGAGATCGTAAATATCACCGCTGTGACTCATGAACTTGCCGGTGCCGGCGACGAACCAGGATCCCTTCGGCAACCCTTCGCGTCCTCCCCAACCCATGGAATACTTGGCGAGCTTGCCGTTGGCGGGATCAATGAAGCCGGGTAGTTGGGATCCACACGGAATGACCAGTTGTCCGGCGACCAGCGCCAGGTAACCCTGCGGAGTGAGGCCGGCAAATTGTTTGACCCGGTGATCCATGTTCGCTTCCGGGATGTGATGGCTGTCCGTGTTCGACCAGACCACATTGCCGGTGGCGGCTTCGAGCGCGTGCAGAAACACACCGGACCCGGGCCAGATGCCGGAGGAGAAGTAGATGACCCCGTCCTTGAGCACCGGACCACCGCGTGCTGGCCAAAGAGAGATGAGTCGTCCGTTGCCAAAGATCATCCGATCCTTGCGATCCATCGGGAGGCCGCGAAATTTCCAACGCAGATTACCATCGGCCGCGTTCACGCAATACAGATGCCCGTCGTCAGAAGTGAAGATCACCTTGCCCTGCCACGCGACCGGTGCGAATCGTACGGGGCCATTCGCCACGTAGTGCCAGCGCTCTCTCCCAGTCGCGGTATCGAATGCCGTCACGCTGTCGGTGACCATCGAAGGCACGAACAGCGTGTCGCCCATCACCACCGGTTCGTAGGAAGCGTCAAAGCGCAGTCGCTGATCGGTCGGGAACGCGGGGCGCGGTTGGGGGAGATTGCGGCTCCAGTTCAACGTCAGGGTCTCGGGCAGTCGTTCGGGGGAACTGGCACTACGATTGGCGTCGTAGCGAAACTGCGGCCAATCAGTTGCATACGTAGGGATGATCAGAGCTGCGGTGAGGAGGCTCCCAAGCGCGAGCGAAAGCAGACGAGTCATTCGAACCATCCAGCGAGCGTAAAACCGAACCGATCTGAGCCAAGACGAATCTGTGCATCGCGGAGCTGCTACGAGACTCTCAAGAGTTTCGCTACTTCGCATGGCAGACGCATGATTTGCCGTGTTACCTTGATCTTCGAATTCCGTAAGCAAGAGATATGGAAACGAGAACCAAGATCATCCTCGCTCTCTCACTGGCGGCGAATCTCTACTTTGTGCTGTCGCGCGTAGGCATGAACCGGAGCATTCAGGCGCTTGGCAGTTTTAGCAACTCCCGCGCTTATGCCATCGCGGCGGCACGACTTTCGTTGCCGAGAGAATCGCGTCGGGAGGCGGAAGTTGTTATGGGTTACGGGGAACTGAACTCTGCGGGCGATACTCCTGTTATCCGGGCGGGTCAGTGGCCTTCGCAAAGTGACGGAGTTCGGCTATACCAAAGGCATGAAGTACAGTGTGTGGTGTTCGATTCTGTTCGCGATTGGAATGGCTGGTGCGACGGCAGCACCGAGCAAGGCCAATATTCCCAAGGCACCCGATGATGTCGTATTCGAACGGGATATTCCGTATCGGAAAGGCAGCGACCGATGGTTGCTCAATGTGATTTCACCGAAAAAGAAGTCGTGGAGAAAAAGGGCAGCGATCGTGTTGGTGCATGGCGGCGGTTGGGCGACGGGAGATCACTATCGCTTTTCGCATCTGGGCTTCAAACTGGCGCAACAGGGATATGTCGTCATCACCCCGACATATCGATTGTATAAGGACGCTCCCTTTCCCGCCTGCCTGTATGACGTGAAGAATGCGATCCGCTGGGTTCGGGCGAACGCAGAAAAGTACGGTATCCATTCCGATCGTATTGGCGCCTATGGAAACTCAGCTGGTGGCACGCTCGCCTTGACCGCGGCAATCACGAATGGACGCAAGGATCTGGAGGGCGATGGCACGCACCTCGATTTTTCCAGCGACCTGCAATGCATGGTCGCCTCGGGAGCCGTCGGCGACATGTTGCATCCAACGCATGGTCAACGCGCAAAGTTTGCCTATCGTAACCTTGCTCGGGGGAAGAACCGGAACCTGTCGGAGAAGGACATGCAGCCGGTCATGCGCGCTGCCTCGCCTTCCAGTTACATCAATTCGAAATCGCCGCCGTTGTTACTTGTGCATGGGGCGAAAGACACCGTTGTGAACATCGCGTCGACGGACGAGTTCGTGAAGCAGATGAAAGCCGAGGGAGTGGACATCACCTATCTTCGCTTTGCGGATGGTAGCCATGGTGTCATGGGGCAGAAGGGCAAGGTCACCACACCGGCGATGGAGAAGTTTTTCCAGGCCCATCTCCGGGGAAAACGGAATTGAGTGACCCGCAGACCGCGCGACGGAGGTAGCTCAGTCGGGAAGCGTGGTCTAGTGGTGCAACATCCGCCCGAGCGGTTTACCTCCGGCGGGATCGAGCTTTAGTTGGACGACGTAGCGCTGGGTCAGGGGCAGACACCAGCCTTCTTGGTCGTTGCAGGCGTGGTAGTGCACGGTGACCTTGAGTGGCTGCGAAATGTCTGTGGCTTCCAGGTCGACGAGGAACTCGCGTGGATCGATGTCAGAAGGGTGTTTTGATCGTGGTCCCGTGAGACGCGTAGGCCTGATCGTCACACCGGCTGGCGTATCAATCTCGACGCGAATTGGATCGATGAGGTTGTTCCAGTGGACGCCGTAGATTCGATCGAGGAAGAACCCCAGATAGAGCTGGCCTTTGCCCTTGCCGGCCGCCAAGAGCTCCGGGTCTGCGTCCACGCGCAGCTTGGCGTAGAAGGGGGAACCATTTTTCTCCGGCACCGGTTCTACGATCAGCGGCCGGAGATGACGAAGGATCTCCACGCGTTTCACCAGCCCAGCGGGAGCGGCCGGAGGGGGAGGTTTGAACTGATAGTAAAGGTTGTCCGGGATGGTGGGTTTTGCGATCGGGCCGATCAGCTCAACGAGGAAATGACGCAGGGACTTGGGCTTGGACCATGCCCGCTTCCAGATGACTTTACCCTCAGGATTGAGGACAAACTCGGAATTCGGAGCCCGGCCCATACGCGTGGAAAACTCGTTGGCCATATTGTCGCAGAGCCAAGGAATCTTGGTGTCGAGGCGTTGCTCCGCTTCACGAATATGTCGGAGGCGTTCCGTCAATGTGAAGGGTGTCACGTAGCCATTTCGCTCGAAATGGGCGAGTGACTTGTAGACAAAATAGAATCCGACTCCCTTGGACTCGTAGTCCAGCCGCAAGCCTTCATAGGCCTCCACGCGTTCCAGGAAATTGGGACAGGTGAGACAGCCGAAGATGACGACGTGATGGCGTCCTTTGAGATCGCGCGGCGAGAACGGCTTCCCGCTGCGATCGTGGATTCCGAGATCCGGCAAAAAATCGCCCACAGCTGGGGAATTGGTCTGGAATATCCGGGCGATCGTGTAATACGGGTTGTCCCTCAGAAGTGCCGGTGGCTCTTGTGCGTTGCCCTGGAGGAGTGTTGCAAGAAGGAGGATGGAGATGGTCGCACGCATGGGTGTGGAGGGAAGATGGGTTACTCCCCGTCTCATGACAAGAGATGGTCAAACTGTAATGGTCGTCGTAATACTTTGGGCATGACGCGCTTGATGTTGCTTCTCGTCTTGAGTCTTTCTGTCGTTCTCTCGCGGGCGAACGATCGGCCACCCAATTTCGTCCTGATATTCGTCGACGATCTGGGCTATGCGGATCTTGGATGTTTCGGATCACCGGATATTCAAACTCCCCGTTTGGATGGACTGGCGAAGGAGGGAATGCGCTTCACGCACTTCTACGCGCAACATATCTGCGGTCCGTCGCGAGCGGCGTTGATGACAGGCCGTCATCCTCAGCGAAGTGGAGTCAATTCGTGGTGCCAGCGGAACATGACCGCCGACGGAACATTCATGGCCCTCGAGGAAGTGACCCTCGCAGAGACTCTGCAG
>JBMYQZ010000130.1:0-10277 GCA_049601855.1 Limisphaerales bacterium
GCACGGACGGCATCTTGTTGCACCAAAAGATCCAAGGCTTCCGTGGCGGTTTCGAGGCGACCGGCGGCGTTCAACCGGGGACCAAGCTGAAACCCGACTTCGTACGCGCCAATCTCGCGCTTACATTGGGCAACCTCCTTCAATGCGACCAGACCGGGACGGCGGGTTTCGGAAAGCCGCGGCAATCCCGTGGAGGTAAGGATGCGGTTTTCATCCGTCAGCGGAACGAGGTCGGCAATCGTGCCGAGAGCGACCAGGTCTAACAGCTGGCGCACGTCATAGTTTTGGGCCGCCGAATCGTTGTTTTCCCGTCCGCGTTTCACCAACGCATGAGCCAACTTGAAGGCCAGGCCGGCCGAGCAAAGTTCCTGGAAGCGGTCGCCCAATTGTGGATTCACGAGCGCGACGGCCTCGGGCGCCGGTTCCGGGACCTGGTGATGATCGAAAACCAAGGTGTCGATCCCCTGCCCTTTCAACCAGGCGATCGAATCCACCGAGGTCGATCCACAGTCCACTGCGAGAAGCAACCCGATCTGATGCTTCTCCAGACAGTTTTCCACTGCATCTCGACCGAGGCCGTAGCCTTCATCCTTGCGATTGGGCAGGTACGATTCCACACGCCAACCGAGTTGCGGCATCACGTCGAGGAGAATGGTGGTGGAGGTCACACCATCGACATCGTAGTCGCCGAAGATCACCACGAGTTCACCGGCTTCGCGTGCCTGCCAAAGGCGATCCACGGCCGCGTCCATGTTCGGCAGTAGAAACGGATCAGCGAGGTCCTTCAGTCGCGGTTGGAGAAATGCTTCGGCCGTAGCGGGCTTCGTGTAGCCACGATTCACCAGGCATTGGGCGACCAAGTCGGAAATGGGAAGGGATTGGCAGAGGTCGTCAATGGAGGCGGAATCTCTCGGAGCCAACTGCCAGCGAAATCTCATGCCGTGGATTCCGCCGTGGCGTCGGCGGCGTCAGGTTCCTCCGCAGCATCATCGTCATCCTCTTCCTCCTCCAGCAAAGCCGGATCAGGATGTTTCCGCGCAGTGATGATCGACAGCACCATGGAACCAAGAATCACGGTGGCCACGATGTAGAGACTGGTGACCGTCTCAATGTGCCACCACTTCTCCAACAACATCTTCGCACCGATGAAGATCAGCACGATCGAGAGGCCGTACTTGAGTAACCGGAAGTAATCGATGGCGTTCGCCAACACGAAATACATCGAGCGCAATCCAAGGATCGCAAAGACGTTTGAAGTGAAGACAATGAATTCCTTTTGCGTGACCGCGAAGATGGCAGGAATGGAATCGAGCGCGAAGATCAGGTCCGTCGTCTCGATCATCACCAGCACGAGCGCCAAGGGTGTCAGCGCGCGCTTGCCGTCCATCTTGGTGACAAACTTTTGACCTTCGAAGTCCGTCGTCACCGGGAACCATTTACGGGCCAAACGTATGCAAGGATTCTTCTCCGGTTCCACGCCGTCGTCATCGACGAAGAGCATCTTGATTCCGGAGTAGACCAGGAACGCGCCGAACGCATAGAGGACCTGGTGAAACTTCGCAATCAAGGCGGCCCCGGCGAGGATCATCACCAGACGCATGACCAGCGCTCCCATGATGCCCCAGAACAGCACGCGATGCTGAAACAGCGGCGGCACACGGAAATACGCAAAGATCAGCGCAATGACGAAGACGTTATCCATCGAGAGCGACAACTCGATGATGTAACCGGTGACGAACTCCATCCCCTCCTCGTAACCGCGATACACCGAAACAAAGCTGCCGAACAACATCGCAAAGGAAAACCATACCCCCGTCCAAGCCAAGGCTTCCTTGATCCTCACCTTCCGCGCGTGGCGATGAAACACGCCCAAATCGAGCGCGAGGAAGAAGAGAATCATGACGATGAAGACGACCCAGTGCGTGGTGGTGATCTCCACGCGCTGAACACCGGTCATGACGTTGTCGGCTTGGTCGTTCAAAACAGTCCGTCCGGGAAAACCGGAACATTCAGCCGAAAATCCGACGATTGTCCAGTGGGCAAAAAAGTAATCAGTAACCAGTGGTCAGTATTCAGTCCCGATCCGGACCGCTTCAGAACTGATTACCGATTACTGATTACTGACAACTGAAATCAGGCCGTTTCCGCCGAAGCCACGCCCATGCTGACTTCGGGATTGGACATCTTCGGACGCTCACCCTTGTGCCACCACAGCACCGTGGCGCTCGCCACGTAAATACTGGAGTAAGTGCCGACGACGACGCCGATCAACAGCGTGATGGCAAAGTCATTGATCGCTCCACCGCCAAAGACGGCGAGTGAAAGCACTGCGATCAAGGTGGTCCCGGAGGTGATGATCGTGCGGGCCAGCGTCTGGTTCAGCGCCTTGTTGATCACTTCCTTGAACGTCCCGCGAATACCCAGCTTCAGGTCCTCACGAATCCGGTCGAAAATGACGATCGTATCGTTGATGGAGAAACCAATCACCGTAAGCAAGGCCGCGATGATGGGCGCACTGACCTGGCCACCGATCAGAATGTAGATTCCCAGCGTGACCACAAAGTCGTGAATCACCGCAATGACGGCCGCCACGGAGAAGGAGAATTCGAAGCGCAGACCGACGTAGAAGAGAATGCCAAACAGCGCGAGCACGAGAGCCTGGATGGCCGACTTCAAAATCTCAGCACCGATCACCGCACCCACCTGACGCTTGGAGAGTTCTTCGAACTTGGCATCGGGGAAAGCCTTCTCGAGGGCGGCTGTGACAGCAACGCCAGAGTCAATCGGAGTGGTGACACGCAATCGCTCGGCGGTCGCACCGCCATCACCGAGGCCGCTTTGGTATTGGACGAGGATATCACCTCCGACCGTTTGTTCAGCCTCGTTGCGGACCGTGTAGGACACCTTCGCAAGGGCTTCGCGCACCTTGCCGGTATCCACTCTGCTCGCAAACTTGTAGGTCATCGCATCGCCACCAACGAAATCGACCCCCAAGGCCTGCTTGCCTTTGCCGATGATCCCAACCCCGAGCCCGATCAAAAGGATGATCACCGATCCGATCGCTGCAGGTTTGGCGAATTGCAGAAAGTCGATCTTCGACTGTCCAACCACGGAGCGCATCGAGAGCTTCTTCAGAATGTCGCGTTCGAGCATGTAGTCGAAGAGGATGCGCGTGACGATCATCGCGGTGAACATCGAGGCGCAGACACCGATGGTCAGCGTGACACCGAAGCCCTTCACCGGACCGGAACCCAGATAGATCAGAATGGTTGATACGATCAGGGTCGTGACGTTCGAGTCGAAGATGGTTCCCCATGCCTTGTCGTAGCCGGCGTTCACCGAGCCCCGGAGAGACTTGCCGGCGAAGAGTTCCTCGCGAATACGTTCGTAAATCAGCACGTTGGCGTCCACGGCCATACCGATCGTAAGCACGATGCCCGCGATACCCGGCAGGGTGAAGGTGGCGTCAATCGAACACATTACCCCGAGGAGGATCACCATGTTCAGGGACAACGCGATGGTCGCGAGCACACCCGAAACCATGTAGTAGATGATCATGAAGATCGCGACGGCTACGACGCCGTAGATCGCCGCGTTCTTGCCGCTGTTGACAGAGTCCTGTCCGAGTGAGGCGCCGATCAGCTCAACTTCGAGAACGTTCAGTTTCGTCTCCAAGGGATTCTCCAGGACCTGCGCCAGTTCATTGGCTTCCTTAAAGTTGAAGTCACCGGAAATGGATCCGCGGCCCGCGCCAATCACCTCGCGAATCACCGGAGCGGAATAAAGTTCGCCGTCCAACACGATCGCCATCTGCTGGCCGGTGTGATCGGTGGTGACGTCGCGGAAAATCTTGGTGCCTTCGCTGTCGAATTCAAAGCCGATCTCGGGCTGCATGGTTGTCGGGTTGCGATCGACGTAGGCGTCTTTGACGTACTTGCCGGTCAATCCGCGTTCGGGCTTCACCTTCACCAACATCTGCTTACGCGTGATCGAGCCGTCTTCGCCGGTGATGGCCTCGGACACGGTTACGTATCCCGGTGCCAGTTCTCCCCGGGCGATCAATTCGTCGCTGCGCGGATGAACCATGCGGAATTCCAACACGGCGGGTTTGGTCACCGTCACCACGATGTTGGTCAGGTCATCATTCGAGAGCCCGGGCATTTGAATCAGGATCCGGTCCTCGCCATCGGCGCGAATGATCGGTTCGGCCACGCCAAACTTGTCCAGACGCAACCGCAGAACCTCGATGGCCTGTTGTTGGAGGGAGGCGGTATCGGACACTGCGGCCACCTTGTTGCTCGACATCTGCACGAGTACGGAGCAGCCGCCCTGCAGATCGAGGCCGAGTTTGAACTTGCCGGCCGACTCGCGCTGAATGCGATTCAGAATGGCTCGATTCGGCTCCCGCTCACCCTTCGTATCAAAACTGAAGAAGCGTTCGAGCTGGTTGGTGCCGACGGCCGCTCGCAGATTGCGATAGGACTCGGAAAGAGAGTTGGTCGGATTGTCCGTTTCCCGGGCGGTCTTGACGATGGCTTGAAAATCCGCGGTCGGGGCGGTGGCCAGTTCTTCAAAGACATCGACCACCGGACGAGCGGTGGGGGGCTGCATTTCATAGACGGCCCAGGCGACGATCAGGACGACGATAATGCTGCGCAACGTGTTGTTTCGTTTCATTCGGAAAGTGGGTTTTAGTCCTTCTTGGCTTCGTCCTTCAGGAGGCCGTTGACGGCGGACCGCAGGATCTCAAGTTTGGTTTCATCCGAGCGGATGGTGATGATGCGGTCGTTTTCCTTCACGCTGAGGATGGTGCCGACCACGCCGCCATTGGTGACGACTCGATCACCCTTCTTCAAAGAGCTACGAAGGTTCTCCTGCTGCCGCGCCTGTTTGGCCTGCGGCCGAATGGCGATGAAGTAGAAGACGACGAAGACAATGATGAAGGGAAAGAGCTGCAGCGGCAGCGGCACGTCCTGCCCTGGTTTGGGTGCAAACGCGAAGAGCAAAAATGTCGTTTTATCGAGAAACATACTGAAAAATTAGAGCCGGCAAATCTACGGGGGACACTTTGATTGGCAAGCGAAACCGCAAAAAAAGTCCCATTTGGCCTCCCGGCCGGAGAGTGAACCCGGCCCAGCGCGAGAAGTTGCAAAGGAATCTCAGCTAGCCAACCCAGTAGACGCGATTGCTGATCCGGTCGGTGTTCTTCACCCCCGGCGAGCCTCCTGTATAGATGATTCCGGGGCGGCCTTTGACGCGATTGTGTCCCGTTGGGCGTTCGATATTGGGCAGCCAGTGAGGGATCTGATCGTCGAAGGCACTGACTTCGCGAAATTTCACGGAATCGGCACGTTTTTCGAAGGCGACGATTTCGTTCGTGGGATCGCCCCAGATCTTCTCGTGCTGAGGTGCGGTCTGGAGCTGGGCCACGCCGTGCAGGACGCCGTTGCCGTCAAAGGCGACCCCGCCAGACATCAACAGATTGTATGACCTCCATTTGGCCGGAAGGTGATCATTGAGATTTTCCCGCTCCCACCCGCGGGAACCGGTGGTGGCGAGGAAGGTCTGGGATTTGTTCTGCGCCGTCACACTGTAGACGAGAAACGGCTCGTTCGTCGGACTGACCGCCAGACAACCCGCGCGCAAGGTCTGCTTGATCGCCTCTCCGCCCTTCGCAATGACCTCGACATTGTCCACGGTGATAGGCCCCTCGATCGTCGAGCCGTCAGATCGCTTCCATGTCCGGCCGAAGTCGTCGGATTTCATGTAGGCCACTGTCTGGAGCCGTCCGTAATCGTCCCTGCTGGTGGTGAGTTCGTGAAAGCGACAGCAGAGGTGCAGGGACTTATGATCCGGCCCCCAGCAGAGGGATTCCTGGAAATGCGCATAGCCTTTGTGGCGCGAATGCACCACGGGACCGACCATCGACCAATCCTGACCGGGCTTCTTCTCCCACATCTCAACCCACCAAGGATTCTTGTCGCTTCGCCGTGCCGTCAGGTAAAGCGTGTCATCCGCGCCGCAGACCAAGGTCGGGTATGTCAACTTGTCCCCAAACTGGATCTCCTCCTCCCATTCGGAGGCATCATTGGGCCGCTTCGAACGACGATAGCGAAACGGATGGTGATGGGTGAAATAGACCGTATGAAGATACCCCTCGCTGTCGCAGGTCAGCGCCGGCCCACCGTGATTATCATGAGCGCCGCCGAGCGTGTAAGTCGGTGACCAGTCACCCGTGTTGCGATCGAGCGTGGCCACGCGGACCCGAAAACCTTCCTTCGGCGAGTCGAGCCAGGAGACGTGTGTGCGATCGCCGATGGAGACGATCTTGTTGGTTTCTGCATAGCCGGTAGCACGACCGCAACCGACAGAGGACAGCAAATGGGGTTTCTTGGCGGTAGCCTGGAGCGCGGCCGGTGAAATGACCGCTGCGCCAACAGCGAGTTTGGAGAAGTCACGACGATTCATAAAGGGAACAGGGATGTCGCAATCCCGACCGCGCGGCAAGCCTTACCGGCACGGTGAAACTTAGAACAGTTTGCGGATGGAGCGGAGGGAACGAGGCTTCTTCTTCTCCTCTTCCTTGGGCTTCTCTTCCACCTTCTTGGGAGCCGGCTTCTTCGCCTTTGCAGCCGCTTTGGCCTTATCTTCGGCTGCCTTCTTGTCCGCTGCCTTCTTCGCGGCAGCTTTCTTGTCGGCTACCCGTTTTGCAGCAGCGCGTTCCTGTTGCTTCTTGCGATTGCGTTCGGCGGCGGCCTTGCGGTCCGCTTCCCGCTTCTTGGCATCGGCCTCACGCTTCTTCCGGGCATCTTCCGCCTTCTTGGCCTCTTCAACGGGATCCTTCTTCGGCGGGAGAATCAACTCGTCCTTTTTCTTCTTCACTTCATTCGCGTCATCTTCGGCCTTCTTCTTGGCTGCGAGTTCAGCGGCGCGCTTCTTGCGATCCTGTTCCTGCTTGCGCTTGCGGTCTTCCGCTTCGCGTTTCTTGCGTTCGGCGTCTCGACGGGCGCGCTCCTGCGCAGCCTTGGCAGCAGCTTCTTTCTCCGCTTGCTTGCGAGCGGCTTCCTTGGCTTTGGCTTCTTCTTCGGCCTTTTTCTTGGTTGCCAGTTCAGCGGCGCGTTTCTTGGCCTCTACTGCCGGATCAGGTTTCTTCGGCGGCAGGCTGATCAAACGACGCGGCTTGCTGATCTTGCGATCGAATTTCTCTTTCTGCTCCGGCTTGAGCTCGGCGCGAATCTGCTCACGAACGGTCTTGATCTCATCGCGCATGGTATTTGCGATCGGATCCCAAAGGGTCTTCGTGCGCTCATTGCTCTCGGTCAGAATCTCGCTGATTTTCTGCTTCTGGCTGTCTTCGAGGCTGAGTTGATTGCCGAGCTTGTTGACGAAGACAACACGCTTGTCGTCGGTCAAGCCAACCGGCGCTTCCGGTCGAGCCGATTCCACGCCAGGTTTCACGACGTAGACGCCACACAACACGCCACAGGCGAAGATGAGGAAGGCGGCAATAACGGCTTTGAGAGTATTGTTCACCAGGTGTCCTTGAAGAAATCTGCGGATTGAACCACGGCATCCTCAAAGGACACCGCAAGCGAAAGATCATCGGTCGCTGGTGGTTGTTGGGTGGCGCTGACCGTGATGGCGAGCGCGGAGACGACCACGAAGACGGGAACCGCCCGCCAGAGGACGCGAGCGAAATTAAACCAAGGTTCAGCCACTCCCGTATCGCGGATGTGGGCCATGATGCGCTTCTCGAAGGCGTAAGGCACTCCGTCGCCCACCGGCGTTTCGCGGGCGTTTTTCAGCAAAACATCGATTAATTTATCGGAATCCATCGATGATCAAATCAGACGACTACAGTTTTTCCCCAGTTACAAAAACTTTTCCGGCGCCACGCGCTGGAGAATCTTACGCATTTCATTCCGGGCGCGAAAGGCGCGAACTTTCACTTTTGACTCGGACCAACCGGTCAAGCCCGCCACTTCCCGCACGGATTTCTCTTCGATTTCCATCAAGGTAATCACCATCCGGGCATCGGGCTTGAGGCTTTCCATGAGTTTCTGGACCAGGGCGCGAGCGGCGGAGGTTTGCTCCTCGGTGGATTCGGGACTGACGGCGAATCGTTCGAGCCAGTTCTCCTCGTCGTCGGTGAGTTCCGTCAGAGGAGATTCGCGGTTCTTCTGGTGCTTGCGGAGGAAGTCGTAACAGGTCCGAGTGCCGAGCCGCATCAACCAGTGCTCGAAAGGTGCATCGCCCCGAAAGGTCGAGAGCTTCTGAAACGCCTTGAGAAAAACCTCCTGCACGATGTCCTCGACCTCGCTCTCGCGCCGGGCATAACGCCGGGCCATCGCGAAGACCCGCGGCTGGTACTTGCGCACCAACGCCTCGAAGCACTCGGTCTCTCCGCGTAGAACCGCCTGGATCAGTTGGTCATCGAGTTCAGCCATACGTCGGGTCGCGCCGACCATACAAAAAAAGCCACCGCGTTAAAGCAGTGGCTCATATGTTTTCCGCGTGCGGCGGCAAAATCTTACTATTTGAATTCAGGACGGCGCTTCTTGCTCTCAGCCTCATTGGGTTTGCCGCGGTCCGGGCGACGATCACGATCGCCGACGCCTTCACGACCAAAACCAGCCTTGTCGCCACCAAGATTCCCCCGACGCATCCCTTCCCCGCCGCCTTGCATTCCGCCGGGTCGCTGGCCACCACCGCCCATGCGAGAAGCCAACATCTTCAACAGTTCGTCAGACGCACCTGCCTTCTTCATCTTGGCAAGCATCTTGGCGCGCAGAACGGTCGTCTCAACCTGCACCTCCGCAAGCGCCATCACCTTGTCGCGAATCGCTTTTTCATCGACCTGGCCGGAAGTGATCAACCCGGTAAGTTCGCGGCGGAGCTTCTGCTCTTTGCCTGCCAGTTCACGGGCCGAACCGCCGGCTTCGCGAAAGGCTTCTCGCATCGCTTCCATGACCTTGGGATCCATGTTCTGCATAAATCCGGACCGGCCACTGCCGCTGGCACCGCCTTGACGCCGATCGCCAAATCCGCCGTTTCGGCCGTCGCGCTCGGCGGCGGAGGCTGAAGAATTTCCGACCGCGATGAGGACTGCGGCCACCGCCAATATACTGAGAAGTTTCATAAAACCTGAATGCGTGTTTCTTTGCCGTTCACAAGGGATGACGCCGAATTCGAAAATTGGTTACAAGCGCAATCAGCCCGTTTGCAATCGCATCCGTTTCGCGTAGCCTGCGGGAACTTGATGTTGGCTAGCTACGGCGAAGAGATCGGACCTTGGGTAATCGGCGGGATGACGGTCGTGATCCTCTACCGTTGGTATTGGGGAGGCAAGATGGCACCCGATCCTTGGGAGCGGGCTGAGTCTCAGCCGGAGGACAATACCGAGTAGACCATGCCGATCTTCTACGATTGCCAACGATGCACCGCCTGCTGCCGCTGGCCGGGTCAGGTCAAGATCGACGAGGAACAGATCTCACGGATGAGCGAGTTTCTGGAGCTTTCCGAGGATGAATTCATCGAGCAATTCACCCGGATTCGAGCCGACCGCCAAGGTTTGTCGCTCAAGGACAAAGAGAACGGCGAATGCGTGTTTCTCGACGGGAACAAATGCCGGATCCAGCCCGTGAAACCTCAGCAATGCCGCGATTTTCCAAATCTGTGGAATTTCCCGGGATTCGAGAGGAAATGTAAGTCGATCGCCATTCCGGTGGATAACGACGAATACCGACGCAGAATCAAGCTCGCGACCGGCCGAGAATTACCGAAGAAGCCGGCCTAATCTCTGGTGATACTAAGCACTTTTTCGAAATCCTCCGAAAAACCACGCAATTCGTTCATTATCTTCTCAGGTTGCTGAGAAATGGTGGCGATCATCTTTTCCGACGTCTCAGGCTTGCGCTTGATCAGTTCCACCGCCGCGATAATCAGCGACAGTTGGTTGTTGATATCGTGACGTGTGTCAGCCAATCGAGTATTGATTACCTCAATTTGCTGCGGCGTTAACGTCACAGACTCGTCGGGGGTGGCCATGCACAAAATCTGCCGATTTCGCCGGAAAAAGGGAAGATTTTTTGATTCGTAAAATTCCCGAGCATTCCGGTTGACACCTTTAAAGCCCCTGATAGTCTTTGCGCCCGGTCAATTTTCACCATCGAAGTCGAGGTGGACCGAAAAGCGAAAATAGAAGGGACGAGAGTATTTGTGACAGAGATTAAGTTGAAAAAAGGCGAATCCGTGGAAAAGGGCCTGCGCCGGCTCAA
>JBMYQZ010000131.1:0-5715 GCA_049601855.1 Limisphaerales bacterium
AAACATGGCTGCATCCTCAGCGTCGAGCGGGTCTGGGGCACACTCGGCTGAGCATCATTGCGCCGGACGACGGCCGGCAGCCGTTGACAAACGAGGACGGCCGGATTCGCGCCATCGTTAATGGAGAATTCTACGACTATCGCAATGTACGCGAAGATCTGATTCATCGAGGTCACGACCTTTTGCCCGGAGATATCCCCGTCCCGGCCGAGCAGGCGCACGGGGCGAACACCAGGTTTGCAATTCACCACAATCTCCACTTCCTGCGCGACCACCGACAGCATTTCGCCGAAGTCTTCGTTGAAGATCTGCGCCAGTTGCGTGGCGTCTTCCACGAAGCTGTGGCGCCCGTCGCTCTTCAGCGCGAGTTGCGCCATCAGGTCCTCATTGTACCCGGCTCCGAGCCCAATCGTCGTCACCGAGATGCCTTCCTTGGCCAGCGACAGACCGAGCTCACCAAGCTCCTGCGGGGTCTTCGGGCCGACGTTTGCCTGTCCGTCCGAGATCAGGAAGATCCGGTTCAATCGTTCCTTGTCGATGAACTTGCGAACCTCATCCGCGCCCTTGCTCATGCCGGCAAAGAGCGCCGTGCTGCCACCGGCCGAAATCCTGTCGATCTGTGCAAAGATCGTCTCCTTGTCCGAGACCTTGGTCGCGGGCACGAGGATCTTGACCGTGGAGTCGTAGAGGACCACGGATACGATGTCATTCGCGTTCAAGCGGTCGATCGCCATCTTCGCAGCCCGACGTGCCTGCACAATCTTGTCGCCCCCCATCGAACCAGATTTGTCGAAGACAATGGAAACATTCACCGATGCCCGCTCTTGATCATTCGCCAGCTCAAAACCGGTCAGGCCGATTTTCACGAAAGTGGTTTGCTTGGTGTCGGCTTCCAAAACCGGCTTGGCCAACTGGACGTTGAGCTTCACCTGGTTGGCGTTTGCGCTGAACGCCCCGAGAACGAGGATGGCAAGAAGTGAACGAATCATCTGTTTCATGGATTCAGGATGGTTCAAGGCCCGAAAAACGGGTCAGCGGGCCGTAAGCGGAATGTAAGAAAAATGTCAGCCCAATCCCTTCAACGGACCGGTACTGTCGCCAAATTGCTCCGCCGCGACGCCCATCCGCTGCAGCATTGAAACGTAGAGATTGCAGAGCGGCGTGTCTCGTTCGGCCCGTATTCTTCTCCCAGGCCGCAAGGCACCCTTGCCTCGGCCGGCGAGGATAATGGGCAGATCGTGCTCCGAATGCCGATTGCCGTCCTTCAACGAGGATCCGAACATCACCATGCTGTTGTCCAGCAGGGAGGAACCGTTCTCATCGAGCGACTTCATCTTCTGCAGGACGTAAGCTGCCTGCTCGATGTGCCAGTGAACGATCTTGCGGTAGGCGGGCTTCATCTCCTTCTCCCGATGATGCGAGTAGCCGTGGAAACTCTTCCGGCTGACACCATCCAGAAACTCGAACGTCGCGCCGGATTGCGCGTCACCCAGCATCATCGTGGAAACGCGTGTGCTGTCCGTCCAGAACGCCAACACCATGATATCCAACATCAGCTTCACGTGTTCGGCGTGGTTGACCGGAATACCGGGCGCTGGCCGCTCGACTGCGTAACCCTTCTCGTTGTACCAACGTTTCTGCGGCTTGAGAGTAGCCTCGATCTGGCGTTCGACCGACCGAACCGATTCGAGATACTCGTCAAGCTTCACCCGGTCTTGTGAGCTGATTCGTTTCTGTAACGATTTTGCATCACCGAGAATCGCGTCGAGCACACTCGCATCGTCCGCTTGCAAAGACTTGCGAAGATCCGCCTCGTTCCCCTTCACTCCGGACACCAGCGGCAATGAGCGAGTGCGGAAAAGTCGATCAAAGGCATGACGTGGATAGATCTCCTTGGTCACCGGCGTGTGCGGATCTCGCCAGGAGATATGGGAGCCAACAATACGTGGAAAGCCACCGCCAACATTGTCCACCCCGGTTCGTGGCTCGTCGATGCCGAGCTCAAATGAAGGCAAAGCCGTGCGATGCCCCAGATGTTGCGCCATCACTTGGTCAACGGAGGTGCCACCCGTGTCCAAGTCGCTGCCAATACCACGTTCCACAAAGCCGCCGGAGAGCCAAGCCGGGACCTTCGGCCAGTGCCCATTGCGTCCGCTTGCTTTCGCGTTCCAGAGGTTTTCGAGCAACAGGAAATCGTCTTTCAATCCGCGATCTGCCAAGGGCTTGAGCAGCGGCGTAATCTCGTAGGACTCCCCCTCGCCCTTTGGTTTCCATTCCTCCGGCACGACGCCGTTGGGCATGAAGATAAACGCTGAACGCAGGGGCGGTTCCTTCAGCCTCGGCCCCTTCGCCAGGGCGGGGCTCATCGCTTCCATCCATGGAAGCGCAATGGCCGCACCGACAGCTTTAAGCATCGTGCGGCGGGAAAGCGGTTTCGAAAGCGCCAGATTCATACGAGATCCTTGAACTCTATCATCCGCCGACCGGATGCAAAGTGACGAATCACTTGGCCGGATTCTCGAACCAAACGAGATTCTGGCTGAAGTGCCCGGCGATCAGGACATCCAAGTCGCCATCCCGATCGAGATCAACGAGGCGGGTGTCATACGATCCTTGCTCACGACCAATGACGTGCTTCTTGAAGCGGGCGTTTCCGTCGTTCTCATACCAAACCGCGAGACCAGTCTTCTCGTAGCCACAAGTCGCGGCATCGGGATCGCCATCCCCATCAATGTCGCCCATTGCCAGGCTGTGTGGCTTTTCCATGTCCGGATCGATCTCGATCGCGCAAAAGTCGGGTCCCTTGAACCAAAGCACGCCCTTGCCGTGTCCTCGTGTGGCGAAGAGATCAATCTTCCCGTCATCGTTCAAATCCAACGGATGGATATTGGTCGCACCGGGTTGCTGGTCAGACAGCAGATGTTTCTTCCAGACCTTCGTCGGATCCTTCGGCTGCTCCCACCACGCGAACCACTCTCCACTTGGGAATTTCTCCCCTCCCTTCGCGCCAAACGCGATATCGCCACGACCATCGCCATTCAGATCGCCAAAACCGGAATAGTGCGAACCACCCGGCGCGTCCTTGTCGGCGAACACGTGACGAACCCAATGCTTGGCCGCATGCGGTTTTGAGGGGATTTCCAACCAGGTAAGCGAATTCGGAAACGGAGTCTGTCCCGGTCCACGGCCAGAGTTCGCGATCAGGTCAAGTTTCCCATCACGATTGACGTCACCAGTGATCAGGCAATGCGTCCCCAGAATCTCGCCGTCGACGAGACGATACTTCCATTGGCCTTTCAGCGGTTCGTCCGGGCACTCGAGCCAGAAGACGTGATTGTTTGAACCGAGGTAATCCTGGTCGCCGTCTCCATCCACATCCATCAGGCAGGCATGAATGCAACCGGGCCGCAGCTTCCTCCCCATCGGCCCGGCGCCAAAGGTATGCACCTTGACCTTGCGCTTGTGATCCGGCCCCGGGAACAGCCAGACACCACGGTCGAATGACGCGATGAGATCAAGATGACCGTCGCCATCGAAGTCGGCCGCGTTGGCATCATTGATCATGCCGGCCGTTTGATCGGCGGGCTGAACAATGTGTTTCTTCCAAGCGGCGTGGGTGGCAACAAGCGAAAGCGAGAGAACGAGGAGAGAGCGAATCATGCGGGTGGCTGAACGTCGGTTTGAATCTCAATGATGATCGAACCAATTTCCAGCCGATTGCCACCATGTAAAGTGTGAACCTTACCCGTGAGCTTGTTGTCCATCTGCACTGAACCGTCCTTGAAGGTGACCAGCGCCGTGATGTCGGGAAAACCGCGCTCGCGAGGAAGATAGAGATGCACATCGTTCCCGCTGCCCAGCACGACTGGCTCAGATCCCAAGTTGATCACGGTCTGCTCATTCGGGTCCCAATGCACGATCAACGCCGCCTCGCGCGCCAGTCTTTCCACCAATGCCACCACCAGGCCGATGGTGAATCCAAGAACAGCCGTACCAATAAACCGTCCGGGCAATTCGCCGGCCGCACTGATGGCGACCAGGAACGCGATCGCACCAATCACGCCGCCGACCAATCCCGCCAAGCCGGCCTTCGCTCGGGCCAGGTTCGGAATGAAGAATCCCATACCCAGTCCGAGCAATGCTCCCAGCAATCCCCAACCGATGACCTGTCCCATCTTCAGCAACCATTGATTTTCCACCAAGGTATCGCCCATCGCGGTGGTGATGAATGAAAAGAGGTATTGGCTCACTCCACCCGAAACCAACCCCGCCACCAGGCCGCCGACGCCGACCATCGCAATCTGTTTGGCGATGATCAGGCTCCGCCGCATGAGGAAATTCTGCCCCATGACCAAAATACCGGAGGAAAAGATCGCCAGCAGCGCCGTCCAAATCGCCAGGATCACGGTGTCCTTCAAATTGATTTCCGGACGCTGCGATTTGATCTCCACCAAGGTGCGCCGGCGAGCCGACTCCGGCGCCATGGTGAACGTAAAAACGTCATTCATCTGTTCGTGCGAAACCGTGCCCTTGAACTCCTTCGTCTCGCCGCCGTAGAGCACTTCCACCGTGTAAGGCGTGGTATTGACCGCAGCATGGATCCGGTAGTGGTTCACCTGCACCTTGTATTCACCCTCCGGGGCCCCGTTCGTGGGCCAGAAAATGCTCTCCACCGGCGTCGCCGACAAGGGAGCCTGGGCATTCATATCCACATCCAATTCGCCCTTGGAACGGGATTTCATATGCTCGTAGAAGATCCGTTCACCGTTCGGATCCACGCAGTGCAGATCCAAGTCGTTGACGTTGTCCCACATCAGAGAAATCCGAACATCTCCCGTCTGTGCTCCTTCACGCTTGAGTCGCTTCTGCAACTCATTGTTGAACACCAGCACGGCCGAAACATTCTCCTGAAATTCCCCGTCCTCATTCTCCGCCGAAGGCGCCGGACGATCAATCAATCCCAGCACCGGTTCGCCCAAGGCCCAGCCCACCATGCACCCCAACGCACCGAGCACTCCAAAGAGCACGGGTTTGGGCAACATATGAACGAGTTTGCGCATCGGCTGGTTCTGAATATCCGAAATGGCAGACTACTGCCAGCCCGAGTTCGTTACCAAAAAATGCAGCTTACGTGGCTGCAATGGAACGCTGCAGGACCAGGCACATCACAAAGGCCCCGAGAAAGATTCCACCAATCGCGGGTGGCACGATCGCCACCGCCAGCAAGTCCACCAGGCAGATCCCCGCCAGCAGACCGGAAACAGCCTTGCCGACCGACGGCTCGTTGCTCCACAGCAAGGCTCGCAGACTCTTCAAAACCCAAAGCGACAGAATCAACGAAGCCACCAAACCTTTCTCCATCGCCTCACCATCGTTGACGATGACGGCCAACACGATCGGCGCCACGAGCAGAATCAGCGGCCAGTATCGCAGCATCCCAGGCAGGCTCTCCGCCTTCGCCAGGTAACTCAGCCCCACGATGTAGACCCCCAGCACCACCGAACACCACACCGCGTATCCGTTTACGCCATACTCCGCACTTGCGGCCGCGGCGAGCACGAGAAACAAACGACAAAACGCCATCGGTATCGGCGACCAGGAGATCTGCTTGTGACACGCGTCATAAAAGACCACGCAAAACACCAGCAACCCTCCGAAGATCGCCGGTTCTTTCCCCATCACCACAAACAGGCCGAGTCCGGCCATCATCATCGT
>JBMYQZ010000131.1:5725-10273 GCA_049601855.1 Limisphaerales bacterium
TCGTCCAGCCCATCAACCACACTGGTCGCTGGCCGATAAAACCCTGCGGAATCGGCCGGTCGTTCTTGTGCTTCGAATCCCAACGCGCATCAAACGCGTCGTTCAAATACATTCCCGCGACGTAAACCAAGGTCCCCGCTGCGCAGAGCATGATCAATCGTTTGGGTTCCCCACCGCCGCCAATAATCCAACCCGCCAGGCAATTCGTCCAAACGGTGGGAACATTCGAAACGCGGCCGAGATCCAGAAGGGTTTTCCAGAGGGATTGCGATGGGGATGCAGCCGAAGACATGAAAAGGTGGTACCCCAGGTAGGACTCGAACCTACAACCAATTGATTAAGAGTCATTACGCTGAGTTGTGTTTCAGCGATTATCCGTATTTTTCGGGCATTTTACCAAGGATTTTGTTTTCCATTTACACGAATTGCCGCCTGCTGCCGCACGCGGGTGCATCGTGACCGGGTACAAACCGGGTACAGATCACCCCAATAAACAGTCGGCATCACCCTGTGGGTGCCGAAAACGTCATGGCCTCGTTTTTTCGAGGATTCGTATCATCTCCCCTCTTCTTTCGACATTACCTCGGCCTCAAACCAAATGCTGAGTGCTAGAAATCCCTTGCCGATGACATACACGCCAAGCCAAGTGGCGGCGATTCCTGCGGGGATCGCAAAATACCACTGTAGACCGTGATGAACCGTCAGCGCGATGGTTGTCACGCCCAGGATCATTCCGATTACCGTCAGGCGCTTGGAAAGAATCGCGGCTTCCTCATATGGCATCGGGCTGATCTCCTCGGGGAACTCCTCTTCATCCTCGGGCTCCGGCACACCAACATGCGCTTCGGTGATCATCATCCACTGCAGCCATTTCCACAGACGCAGCAAACAGAATACTATCAAAGCAAAAATCACCCCGATCACCCAGTGCCCTCGCAAGCCATACACAATCGCAGCGATCAGGCAGACAACGCCCATTGGTCTTAAGACGACTTGATACAGCAAGATCAGTCTAAAACCAGTATCCCGCACCGCCTTGTCTTCCTCTTCCGTCATTGCTAAGCCGCTTGCCTGAAATAATGATGATGAAGTCCACCAAGAATTGGCAGAGCGACGATCTTCTGCTCCTGATCGTCCTGCACCGCCCTCCCTTCAGGTGAATCATCTGCCAAAGATTTGTGCGGCCGAATCTTGTGATAATAGTCGAGGTATTGGCTCAGTACTCGGTGCAGCTGGTCCCGGTTAAAGATGATGAAGTGATCGAGGCATTCCCTACGGATCGTTCCGATCAACCTTTCAACGTATGGCGACTGCCACGGAGATCCTGGGGTGATCGTTTTCTCCTCCATTCCGAGCCCTTCAATCCTCTTGGTAAACTCCCATCCGTAGATGCGGTCATTGTCTCGCAACAGGTATTTGGGTGGCGTTTTGAATGGAAAGGCGTTGACGATCTGTTGGGTGGTCCACAACGCGGTTGGGTTCTCGGTGATGTTAAAATGCAGCACCTTCCTACGGTCATGAAGCATCACGACAAAGACATAGAGGACTCGGAAATCCATTGTGTGAACCGTGAAAAAGTCGACGGCAACCATCTCATCAAAATGATTCCTCAAGAACGTCATCCACTTCTGATCTCGCGGACCGATGGGCTGTGGCTTGTATTTCTGAATGGTTGATCGGGCAACCGTGATTCCCAACTTCAACAGCTCGCGGCGAATCTTGGGCGCTCCCAAAGTCGGATTCTCCGCCCACATCTGCCGGATCAACGCAATGGTTTCCCGATCAATCTTCGGCCGCCCTCCCTTGCTCCGTGAAAGCCAGGTCCAAAACGCGCGAAACAGACGGCGCTGCCAGCCGATCACTGTCTTGGGTTGAAAGAGTTCAAGAACATCCTGCCAGCCTACCCATAGCCGGGAGAGCACAACCCAGAACAGTCGATCAACCAGCCGGGCTTTTGGCTTTGGACGCTGCCGTTGAAGCATGAGAAGTTGTTGCCGCAGCGCCAAGTTCTCCAAGGCCACCTCTGCCTTGTCAGAACGAAGCGTTTTCAACCACGAGAACAACAAACTCACCAAGTCCGCCATTCTGGCAGGATTGCTCCAAACAAAGGGAATTTCAACGGATTCCGCCGGTCATGACGTTTTCGGCACCCACAGCCGACTACGGAGTCGTCTCGATTAGTTCGGGGCGCTTCTCCGTGGCAAGCAATCGCAGGCGGAAATATCGACTGGTTGCGGACAACGGCGAAGGAAGTGTCCATCTATTGGTTCCAGCATTCCCCAACAGGTTCGTCTGGACCGTCCAGATAGACAGGTCCGGGCTGCTCTGGACCTGCACCGTCGAATCCGAATCCCACCAGAAGGAAAGCGCCGTGGCTTCACCTGAGATCGTCGTCAATCCGGTGATACGGAGATCGTCACGCACTGCAAAACAGTCCTCCAATGTACTGGCCGAACCGTCTGCCTGCGCCGGGTCACAGGGCACCAAGGCCTTCACGACACCAAAGCCCGCCAAAGCCGGAAAGTTCGTCGTCAACAATGCGCCGGCGGGTGTCGCCTGATACGATACGAATGCCGCGGCGTCCAGCGTTCGAAATGTGGTGCTCGTGCTCTGTACCTGAAACGTCGCGGTATACGGCCTGCTCTGCAATGCGTTCGTGTCGAAGTTCCAGATCGCCTGATTGAGTTCCGAAGTCAGCGGCATCCAGTCCGTTGGTGTAATCACAAACGCTTGGCGGTTTGTGAAACTGACTGAAAAAGTGCCGATGGAGGCGTTGGTGAAAAAGTTATCGTCCGGTAGTTCCAATCGATATTCAAACAGACCATTGCCGAGATAGCTGCTGCGTAACGTCAAGAAATCGGCCGCCGTCCCAACGGAGATCATCCAGAGGGCGACGAGCAGGCTGCCAATTCTCTTCGTCATCATCTTATCGTTCAAAAGCTGAACGCCAAGCCGGCTGTGACGTACACGCTGGCATCCATTTCCAACACGGCACGACGAGCGCCGAGGGATTGATCAAATTCCGGCAGGTATTGGTACTGCGCGCCCAACAACAACGCCGTTGATGGATTCAGCTCATACTGCAAATTGGCGCCGACAAAGGCACCTGCCAGAAAGCCCGAATCCGAAGAACTCTGGTTGCTAACCTGGGTTGCGGATACACCAGGTTGGAGGGTTGGGCTCATGCCCAGGACAGTCGTGGATTCATTCACCGAGAACTCGCTCATTACCAAGGCACCCATAAAGCCGCCGTTGAGTTCCAGTCTGGTTGACTCACCTAATTGCGTGTTCCAGTAGGGTCCCAAGCGAAAATCGACCACGTTTGCCTGCACCTCGCGTGTACCGCCAACTGTCGCTCCGTTGGCAAAGAGCGCCGTCACACTCGTGGTTGGCGCATTGTCAATCCGTGGATGCGGGCCCGCGGCTGTGCCCGTGAATGGGGCCACCGGAATCACAGCACCCGTGGTGTCAAAGGAGTCGGTTCGGCGACTCTCGGTCGCAAAAACCGTGGTATTATCCTCCGTCTCAACCCGGGTGTAACCAATGCCCCCGAGAAAACCCCATGTGCTCTTTTCGTTCCGATTCATTTCCCATTCCCGATTGATTTCCAAACCAGGCGATACTCCAGAATTGACGCCGGAGATAGCCCCATCAGCCAAGACCGTGCTGCTGTTCATGTTCACGAACGGCGTCGCGCCTACCACACCCAATTGACTCGCATCGGAGTAGGCCCAGAACCAAGTATTCCCATCAGGAATGCCACTGGCATCCACCCGATTGAAACCGTCGTCATAGAATCGATCACCAGCACCAGCAGCCGCACCTGGTGCGGTCTGTGCCGGAAACGAGCCCAGTCCGCTAAAGCTGGCGCTGATATTGAATCCCACCTTCGCGTTCACTCGCCAGCGTCCAAGCCGGTCAGAGAGCTTCCGCTGGATCAATACCTCGGAGGCTTCCTCGATCGCGGCCTCACCCGCGGCGCTTTGGTCCTGTCCGGATACCGCTCCGGGTATCATGGCGAACCCCGCAAGGGCCAACAAGTTGGCGGATCGATTCAGATGATTGGCTGTGTGCTTTTGCATTTCAGATTGTATCGATTCTCACTTAATAAATCACTCAATTCTCAACGATTACACGATATTGGCGCGTCGTGTTATTCTTGGAATCCGACGTCGTCTTCGGAGGACCGCTGTCCAGCCATACGATACGAAGTCCCGTGCCGCTCAAGGATGCCAAGCTGGTCGTCCACGTCGACCCGCCATCGTCGCTATATTGCACCCAATAGCGCTCACCGGCGTTGGATTTCCATTCCACCAACGAGCGGTTCTCAAACGGCGTGCGGCTAACACGGAATCCATCGGTCACAATACTGCCCATCGGCATCGGATCAGGCAACACGGGCGAAGACAAGGGCACGAATACGTGAGTCAGCGGAATCAGAGCATCAGCCGGCACAAAATACTCAATCATCACCGTGACCGGCTGTCCGGCAGTAACGGCTTCGTTGAACTGTACGAACGGGACTCCGTTCACCTCGCCCGCAGCATT
>JBMYQZ010000132.1:0-10208 GCA_049601855.1 Limisphaerales bacterium
GAGGATTTCGAGAATCCCTATCGCGGCCCGGCCGCGAACGGTGCCCACGTACTCGGCTACTGGACCTTTGACTCCGAGGACGACCTCCGCGGCCAATCGCGTCACCGTCATCCGTTCCGGCTGCAAGGTGCCAAACGGACAACCGGCAAAACCGAAGGCGGAATCGAGTCGTTTCCGGGCTATCCGGTTTCCACGGAGAAACACTCCGCAGTCGTTTCGCACCATCCAGCCCTGTCGCCGCAGGGCAAGTTCACCATCGAGATGTGGATCAAGCCGAAGCCCGAGTTCGTCCCCACGCTGCAGGCCTTCCTCGTCGACAAGAAATACGTAGCTCATCAGGACTACCAATGGACACTGTCTCCCGCCAACGGACAAGGTCAGCGGCGAATGCGGGTAAACCTTGGATTCGGCCGCGACTCCGCATCGTTCACTTCGCAATTCGCTGATTACTCGACGAACGATTGGACGCACGTTGCGTTCAACTACGACGGCGCTGGCAAGGTGACCTTCTTTCACAACGGCGCACTCAACGGCCAAGATACTCAGACGCAACGGGGTGCTATTTATCCTGGCAAATACGAACTCTCCATCGGGGATCGACGCGGCAGCAACTATGGCGGCTTCCCCGGTTACATCGACCAGGTGCGTATTTGCAGCGGCGCATTGGAATTCCGTCCCCTCGTTGCCGAGTTTATCAGCGAACGCGACACCTTCATACGGATGGAAAAAGGAGCGACCACCACCGTACGATTCAGCAATCTCAAGGGTAAGGCCTTGGCGAACGTAGCGGTTCAATTGGAACTGGGTGGAAAGACCAAGTCGATTTCCATTCCATCCCTGAAGTCCAGCGCTACCAACATCATTTCACTCGATCTCGACACGCGACTGCGACCGGGGACCTATCCCTTGACCGTGTCACTCAGCCACTCGGACGGAAAATGGACCGGGTCCGAGTCATTCCCGATCACGATCGTTCCGCGCACGCTCCCCCATCGCATGCCCGTAGTCATGTGGGGCTTGGGCAGCGCTTCGGCGATCCTGGATGAGATGGAGCGGGTCACCGACATCGGCTTCACGCATTGTCTCGGACTGCAACCGGACAACCACTCCATCTACCAGGCTGGCAAACCGATTCCCGCCACGCGCGCCGATCGCATTGCGGAGAATAAACGCATGCTCAATCGCGCTCTCGCCAACGACGTGCGCGTCGTCGCAAATCTCATCCCCGGCCGATGGGCGCGCAGTCTGAAGGAATTTCAGCGTCTGGATCGCAAGGGCAATCCTTACGGGCGCCACGATGTCGTCGGACTCCATCCCAAGACCCGGGATTTCTGCGAAAACGTCGGCCGCTCCATGGTGAATACCTACGGTGACTTTCCCGCTTTCGACGCCGCCATGATCCACACCGAGGTGCGCGGTGAATCCCAAGTCAGTTTCACACCCATCGAAGTAGAATCTTATCGGAAGGCCAGCGGACGTGGTATCCCGCCCGAGGTCCGGATCAAGAACGGCGTCGAGTATCGCAAGCTGAAGAATTTCCCAAAGGACCGGATCATTGCCGACGACAACCCCATCCTCGACTACTACCGGTGGTTCTGGGCCGATGGCGATGGTTGGAACGATCTGCATTCCGCCGTTCATCGAGGTCTCAATCAACGGCCTGATCGCAAGGTCTGGACCTTTCACGATCCCGCCGTCCGCACCACGAGCGTCTTTGGCAGCGGCGGCTCCGTCAATTTCCTGTCGCAATGGACCTACAGCTATCCCGAACCCATTCGCATCGGCACGGCGACCGATGAACTCTTCACGATGACCGAGGGTGCGAAGAATCCGCAGGGCGTGATGAAGATGACCCAGATCATCTGGTATCGCTCCCAGACCGCGCCGATCACCAAACCCGGCCGCACCAACGCCGCTCCGCAATCCGAGTGGGAAGACAAAGACCCGGACGCCGCCTACATCACCATCGCCCCGATGCATCTTCGTGAGGCCTTCTGGACCAAACTCTCCCGACCGATTCAGGGCATCATGTATCACGGCTGGCAGTCGCTGGTAAAAGGCAAGGTCCCCTACGCCTATCGCTTCACCCATCCGCAAACGCAGCACGAACTCAAGCGGCTCATTCACGAAGTCGTCCACCCTCTCGGTCCGACCTTGAAACAGATTCCCGATCGTCTCAGCGACGTCGCCTATCTCCAGAGCTTCGCCTCGCAGATGTTCGCCCGTCGCGGAACCTACGGTTGGAACTACCGCTGGAGCGGCGACGGCTATCTCGTCGCCCAATACGCCCAACTGCAACCGCGCATCGTCTACGAACAGTCGATCCTCCGCGACGGCCTCGACCACTACAAAATGCTCTTCCTCTTCGATTGCGACGTGCTGCCGAAGTCCGTCGCCGATCGTATCAAGTCGTTTCAAGAACAAGGTGGCATCGTGATCGGCGACGAGAATCTCGCTCCCAGAATCAAGGCCGATATCACCATCCAAAGTTTCAAACGCCCCAAGCAGGCCGACGAAGCGAAGAAGCTTCTTCACGATCGCGCCGCCCAACTCACCACCAAACTCGAAGGTCGCTACCAACGCTTTGCCAAATCAGACAACCCCGAGGTCATCACCCGCGCGCGCCAGTTCGGACCGACCGACTACGTCTTCGCCATCAACGACCATCGTGAATTCGGCGACTACGTCGGCCAGCATGGATTGGTGATGGAAAATGGTCTGCCTTCCGACGCACGTATTCAGATCAATCGCCGGCAAGGGCACGCATACAACCTCCGCACCGGACAGCCCGTTCCCACAACCGGCGGCAACGATAGCCTGATTTGGCCGGTGAATCTCGGTCCTGCCGAGGGCGGTCTCTTCATGATCACGCCCCGCCCCATCGACCGGCTAAAACTCAATGGCCCCGAGTCCGCACGGCGAGGCGAATCGGTGAAGCTATCTGCAGTGGTCGCCGATTCTTCGGGAGAGCCCGTTTCGGCGATTGTTCCCATCCATTTGCAGATCCGTGACACCACCGGGCGCGAACTCGAATTCAGCGGTCACTACGGAGCCAAGAACGGAAAACTGGAAGTTGAGATCGATATCGCTCCCAACGATGAAATAGGGCTTTGGGAAATCATCGCCACCGAATTGGCCTCCCGCCAATCATCCCGGCACTACCTCAGAATCAAACAACGATCTCGTCGATGACGTTCCCGAAATCGCGCGCCAGGCGCTTGTGGCCGGGCACCTCCATCGAATGTCGATCCAAGCCGAGCTGGTGCAGCAGCGTCGCATGCACATCGGTGACGTAGTGACGTCCCTGATCCGCGTGATAACCGAGTTCGTCCGTGGCGCCGTGCACGACGCCACCCTTGATGCCGCCTCCCGCCATCCAGACCGAAAAACCGAACGGATGATGATCGCGTCCATCCGTGCCTTGTGAGCCGGGCGTCCGACCGAACTCGGTGGCAAAGACCACGAGCGTTTCATCGAGCATCCCACGCTGCTTCAGATCCTTCAGTAATCCTGCCACCGGCAGATCCACCTGCGCGGAAAGTTTCGTGTGATTCGCCTTCAGCCCGCGATGCGCATCCCAAGCCCCTGCGGCTCCCGAACCATGCATGAGTTGAATGAAGCCCACGCCCCGTTCCACCATGCGACGCGCCACCAGCAACTGTTCACCGAAGGGCTTGGTAACGCGGTTGCCGAATCCGTAGAGTTCCTTCGTCGCTTCGCTTTCGCCCGTCGTACCCAAGACTTCCGGCACGGCCGTCTGCATTTCGAAGGCAAGCTCGTAGGCTTTGATGCGGGCCTGAAGTTTCGGATCATCCGGGTATTCGATGCCGGCCAGGCGGTTGAGTTTGCCGAGCAGCGAGAAGTTTTCGCGTTGTTGATCGATCGTGAATTTTGCATCGGCGGGCCGGACGAAGGAGAGCGGGTTCTTGGGATCGACCTTCATGCGGACGCCGGCGTATTGCGGTCCGAGGTAGGAGGCACCATGCGTCCAGGCCGCACCGCAGCAGTCGGCGCTGGGATTTCCGAGGACGACAAACTCCGGGAGGTTTTGATTCTGTGTTCCGAGACCGTAGCTCACCCAGGAGCCGATCGTCGGGAACGCGCCTTCGGTGATCTTACGTCCAGTGTGGTAGGTGAGCTGCGCTCCGTGATTGTTGTCGATCGTCCACATGCCGCGGGCGATCGCGATGTCGTCCGCGCAGGTGCCGATGTGCGGGAACCAATCGCTTACCTCGATGCCGCTCTGCCCATACTTGGCGTAACCGGTCTGCAACGGCATGACCTGCTTGAACACCTCGCGCTTTTGTTTGGCCGGGTCGAGCAGGTTCTCGTTGATCTTGTCCTTGTTCAGAATTCTCTCGCTGAAAGGTGTGTCCTCGATGGACTTGCCCGCGTACTTGTTGAGCGCGGGTTTGGGGTCAAAGCTTTCGACATGACTCAGACCGCCAATGAGGAAGATCCAAATAACGGACTTGGCCTTGGGTTCAAAGTGGGGGCCGATGTCCGGTTGCACAGGGGCGGCTTGGGCGACGCCATCTTTGAAGAGCATCGCGGACAAGGCCATCCCGGTCATGCCCATGCCGGTGTTTCCGAGAAAAGCGCGTCGAGTGTTCATCGGATCGTTACGAAGTCGTTATGGTTGAAGAGGGTCATGACGAGGCGCTTTTTGGCGTCCGGCTTCTTCATGAATTCCTCGCAGAGTTCTTGTTCCTCCGGTCTTGGTTCGCGGGAGAGGATGTGAAGGTAGGCGTTTCGCACAAAGGCGCGATCGTCCTTGGACCTGTCTGAGAGTTCTTTGCTCAACACGGCTGCTTGATCGAAGGTGAGCGGACTGTTAGCCAACGCGAGGGCCTGATGCGGTTGGACACTTTCTTCGCGCATGTAGCATTCGCTGACCTTGGGGCCGTCGAAGATCTGCACGAATTCGACGAGCTTTTCATGCGCGTGACGGAGGTAGATGCTGCGTCGCTTGGACTTCTGCGCGAGCTTGTTGTCGATATCGGGGCCACCGAAACTGCGATCCATGGTGCCGGCGACGTGGAGGACGTTGTCGCGAACGATCTCGCCTTCCATCCGACGCGAAGGCCAGCGCCAGAGCCATTTGTTGTCCGGATCGATCTTCTGGTTGTGGCTGTCGGTGGTGGCGGATTGGCGGTAGGTCGCGCTGGCCACGATGAGTCGGTGCATCTCCTTCATGCTCCAGCCACGATCCATGAATTCCGCTGCGAGCCAATCGAGCAGGGCCGGGTGGGTTGGTTCGCGGCCATTGGCACCAAACTCGTTCACGGTCGGCACAATCGGTTGACCGAAGTGACGCAGCCAGATGTGATTCATGGCGACGCGGGCGGTGAGTGGGTTCTGCTTTGAGCTGAGCCATTTTGCGAAGGCGGAGCGCCGGCCAGAACTGGAGCTGAGATAGGTCTTGGTTGCGCGCGACTTGTATTTGGTCGAGGGCTTGCCCTTCATCACCTTTTCGGCGCTGGTCAGTTTCTTTTGGTTGGCGACGATCTGGGTGTTCGCCGTTTTCATTCTCCGGCTCGCCTTGGTCTTGGCGGTGGCGTTCTTGGCTTCCTTCATTTCCGTCTCCGCCTGCTGCTTGTCGCGTTCGTGTTTGTCGATCAGGGCCTTAGCATCGGCAACGGCGGCTTCGCGCTGGAGACGGGTGGTTTCTTCGGCGGCTGCCTTCCATTCTTTCGAGGACTTCTGGCCGGACTCTTCGATCTTCTCGGCGGCAAGCTCAGCCTTGAGTGCGGCGAGTTTCAATTCCGCGCTCTTCCTGGCTGGTGGAGTCTTGGCGTTGGCGAGGAGTTTGTTGGCCGCGGCCATCATGTCATCGATGACAAATTGTCGACGTTCCGGGCGATGCGCGAGACGGGGGAGGGAAATTGGTTTGATTTCCAACTTTCCGTTCAGCGACGCGGGGGCGGCCGGAATGATCACCTTGTCGGTGTTTCGACGTCGTTCATCTCCACGTTCGAACAGGTAGGTCTTGGCGGTGACGGATTGATCGTAGGCACGCGGGATGCCGTTCTTCATGATGTCCAATTGTCCGGGCACGCGATCGGTGCGGACGTTGTAGGATTCGAAGACCGCCCGCATGGCGTAGTAATCCTGCTGCGGTAAATCATCATACATGTGGTCGTGACATTTCGAACAACCCAGGGTGATGCCGAGGAAGGCCTGGGAGGTGTGCGTGACGACGTTGTCCATCCATTGCTGGCGGTTGGCGAAGTAGTGTCGAGCAAGGTATCCGGTGGCTCGGACTTTGTCGTAATCCCCGGGATGGAGTTCGTCGGCCGCCATCATCTCGCGGAGCATCTGGTCGTAGGGCTTGTCGTCGTTGAGCGACTCGATGATCCAATCACGCCAATGCCAGATGTGGCGTTGACTGTCCCGAAGCGCGGCCTTGTATCCGGCCCAATCGCTGTAACGCCAGATATCCATCCAATGGCGCGCCCAACGTTCGCCGTATTCTGGGCGTTCAAGGAGTTGATTCACGACGTCCTCGTAAGCGCGAGGGGATGGGTCGTTGAGAAAGGCTGCGCGTTCCTTGGGCGTTGGAGCAAGACCGATCAAATCCAGATATACGCGACGCAGCAGCAAGTCCCTCGGGGCTTCCGGTCTTGGGTTGAGTTGATGGGTCTGTTGTTTCTCCACGACAAATCGGTCGATGGCGTTCCTGCCCGTGTCGATGTCGGGAACAGCGGGGCGTTTGACCGTTTCGAAGGGCTGCCACGGATAGCGTTCGCTGAATTTGGCGAATTGGTCCTGCAACGACTTCAGTTTGTCTGAGGTGAGCGCCGGCTTACTCTTGGCGTCACCGGGTCTGGAGCCAGCGAGGAGTTCGGTGAGATTGTCCGCGCCGTCACCGTCAGCGTCCTGTTCGGCAAGTTCCAGGAGGCGCTCGGTCAGTTTGGTTTTGCGGCCAAGCTTGTGGAGCGCTTTGCCAAAATCGTTGTGAGGAAAGTCCTTGAGCGATTCAGCCCCGTGGGGATCGGCCTTCACGTGGCAGGCGGCGCAGGAATCCAAGGCGGCTGGAAAAAAGGGGCCGAGGTGTTTGCTGAGGGCGGTTTTGTTGGCCGGAGTCGCGGAGACTTGCAGGGAAACTGCGATCAGGAAGAGGAATTGGAACGCGCGTATTGCCATCGATCTGGGTTTGGTCCGGGATTCTAGTCCCAAGCTGACGGAGGCAGCAACCGGCGTGTTCAGCGCGAATGGCGAGATTGTCGCTTTTTACCCATGAAAACCGCTCTTTTGCGGTTGATTAGCCCGATTGAGTCGGTAATTCTCCCGATCCTTACAGGAACCAAGAATTACTTATTATGAGTCTCAAACTGCACAACGCCATGTGGCCCGGTCTGGTCGGCAAAGGATCCGATGAAGGTCAGGAACCCCCCATCAGCCTCGAGCGCATGCTCGATCTCACCGCTGCCGCCGAAGTGAACGGCCAGAAATTCGACGGCATTGACTACTTTCTCTTTCTTCCCCACACCGACCCGCAGGCCAGCGATGACGATTTGAAGAAGATCGCCGATCTCATTCAGGGTAAAGGTTTTGATATCGGCTCGCTCGTGGCTCCGGTGTGGCCGGGTACCATCGGTGATTCCGCCATGGGCACGGACGAGCAGCAGGGCAAGTTCCTCGACGCCGTCAAGATGGCCTGCCGCGTCGCCAAGATCTTCAACGAGCACGGCGCCCGCAAGCGTGGGGCCATTCGCATCGACTCCGCCGAGTTCGGGGTTGCGAAATGGAAGGAAAACCCCGGTGAAGGCACGGCCCGCATCGTCGAAACTTTCAAGAAGGCCGCCGAGATCGCCAAGGACAACGGCGAACGCCTCGTTGCCGAAGGTGAAATCTGTTGGGCCGGCATGCATTCCTGGAAGGATATGCTCGATCTCCTCGAAGGCGTCGGTATGCCGGAAGCCCTCGGCTTCCAGGCCGACCTCGCTCACACCTACCTTTACACCATGGGCTACAATGCCCCCGAGCACGCGTTGCTGCAGGAAGGCTACAGCGAAGATGAATTCTACGCCGCCTACGAGCAGATGACTGACAAGCTCCGCCCGTGGACCTACGACTTCCACGTCGCGCAGAACGACGGTGAAGTGCACGGTGCCGGTTCCCACGACAAGACTGGCAAGCACTGTCGCGCCGACGATCCGAACGGCAAGTTGGACATCACCAAGTGCTCCAGCTACTGGCTCAAGGATTATGCCGATCGCGGCATCGAACACATTTGCTGGGATGGCTGCATGTTCCCGAACGCCGTGCTCGAAGACGGCAGTACCTGGAACACGATCCTCGACGCGATGATCAAGGTTCGCGACGCGCAGGGCTGAGCAAACAGTTATCAGTAATCAGAAACACAGCTTCAAAAGATGAGTGAAAAGAAACCATTGAACATCGGTCTGGTGGGTTACGGCTTCATGGGCCGCACCCACTCCAACGGATACAAACGCGTCAACGACTTCTTCCCGGATCTGGAATACCGTCCGGTCCTGAAGGCGGTCTGCGCCCGCAATCAGGATCGTGCCCAAGCCTTCGCCGACCAGTGGGGTTACGAGTCCGTCGAAACTGACTGGAAAGCCCTGATTGCCCGCGACGACATCGACGCGATCGACATCTGCACGCCGAACGACACCCACGCCCCGATCGCCATCGCCGCCGCGGAAGCCGGCAAGATGGTGCTCTGCGAAAAGCCTCTGGCCCGTACCACCGAGGAATCCCTCCCGATGGTCGATGCCATCGAAAAGGCCGGCGTCGCCAACACGGTCTGGTACAACTACCGCCGCGTTCCGGCTGTCAGTCTCGCGAAGGAAATTATCGACTCCGGCAAGCTCGGACAGATCTTTCACTACCGTGCCAACTTCCTGCAGGACTGGACCATCAGCGCCGATCTGCCGCAGGGTGGCGAAGGCCTCTGGCGTCTCGACGCAAAGGCTGCTGGCTCCGGTGTGACCGGTGACCTCCTCGCGCACTGCATTGACACTGCCATCTGGTTGAACGGCGGCATCAAGGACGTCTCGGCCGTGACCGAAACCTTCATCAAGGAACGCGTCCACACCGGCACGGGTGAAAAGCAGGCTGTCACCATCGATGACGCCTGTTTGTTCCACTGCCACTTCAACAATGGTTCGCTCGGCTTGTTCGAGTCCACCCGATACGCCCGTGGTCACAAGGCGCTCTACACCTTGGAGATCAACGGTGCCGACGCCTCCATCCGCTGGGATCTGCATGACCTGAACCGCCTCGAGTTCTTCGATCACAGCGACGAAGGCAAGGTGCGCGGTTGGCGCAGCATCCATATCTCCGACGGCGATCAGCCCTACATGGACAAATGGTGGGTGCCCGGTCTCTGCATCGGCTATGAACACACCTTCGTTCATCAGGTTGCCGACTTCCTTGCCTCGCTTACGAGCGGCGAACCCTGCAAACCGACGTTCCGCGACGCCTTGGAAACCGCCAAGGTCTGCGACGCCGTCCTCGCCTCCGCTGCGGACCGCGCCTGGAAAGACGTCTGATCGATTTTTGGATTAACATCTACGGATTACGAAGCCCCGGTTTGCCGGGGCTTTTTTGTGCCGATGGTGGGAATATGTAGGGTCGGTTGCCTAAAAGCCACCGCTACGTCGCGTCCGTTGGACGTGGTGATCGTTGGTGGTCCGATACCAAACCCGGAATCCGTCTTACCGGCGGGGGGAATTGGTTGGAAATGTTCGTTTCCAATCCGGATCGATTCGCTGAAGGGACTGCTCGATACGCCAGAGTCGGGAACCGACAGGCGGGCGAAATAGGTTAGGGTTCGGTGGCGGTGCGAGTGGGGAGAGCACCTCGTCTTCGATTAACTTGATGGCGGGGACCGCATTGGGTCCGTAAATCGAAACCGAAGAAAGCCAAAGGATCGTTTGACTGTTGTGATCTGGCACGTGTCCGTCGAGCTTTACCATATGCCGGAGTCGGCTCATCAAGAGGGGAACACCAACCTCGGGCGGAACGCCCATTGCGACCAGATGATCGGAGACAAATTCGCCCGGGTCGTTGTTTGTGGTGATGGGCATGCGGGCGAGGCGCACGAATTCGTGGCGGATGCGGTGGAGATCATTCGTCAATTGAACCAAGGTGAGGGAAGCCGATCGTCGGGCGGCGGTGTTGTTGTGCTCCAATTGGTCCAGGAGGGTGGGGACCGTCTGCGGGTGATGCTCGCCGAT